>JAGQJJ010000042.1 GCA_020430675.1 Myxococcales bacterium | reverse complement strand
CATCAAGGTGCGCTTCCCGTGGCTCGACGACCGCGTCGAGAGCCATTGGGCGCGGGTGGTCTGCTTCTACGCGGGGCCCGATCGCGGCGGCTATATCATGCCCGAGGTGGGCGACGAGGTCCTGCTCATGTTCGAGCGGGACGACCCCAGCGCGGCCTATGTGGTCGGCAGCCTGTGGAACGGCGAGGACACCATCCCCGGGCCTGGCAACCCCGACGGCGAGAACAACACCAAGTGGTGGCAGTCGCGCTGCGGGCACAAGTTCATCTTTGAAGACAAAGAGGGCGCCGAGAAGATCACGCTGGTCGACAAGAGCGGCAACCTGAAGATCGTGATCGACGTGCCGCAAGACCGCATCACGATGGAGGCCACCACCGGCGACATCTTCTTCAAGGCGCCGGCCGGGCCGATCAACATCGAGTCGAAGACGATGACCATCCAGGCGAGCAACAGCTCGACCGTGCAGGTGGGCAACGGGCTCAATGAGGTCAGCAAGAACCGCAGCGAGACGGTCGGAGTGTCGTGCAGCGCGACGGCGAGCGCGACGTGGCAGGTGGGCACCAAGACGCTGACCATGAGCTTCGGCTCGGCCGAGATGTCGGCGGCGAGCGGCACGATGGTGGTCAGCGGGGCCTCGACCCAGACGATCGGCTCGTCGAAGTTCGAGGGCAACACGGTGCACCGCAACTCGGGGCCCGAGACGTTGCTCGCCGGCTCGCTGGAGATGCACGCCAAGGATTTTCAGCTGGTGCTCGAAGGCCCGGCGACGGTGATCGGCGGCAGCGTGCAGGTCACCAGCAAGGCCGACGTCACGGTGCAATCGGGCAGCCTGCTGACGGTGATGGGCGGCCTGATCAACTACAGCGGCGGGTCGAGCATCACCAATCAGGCGTCGCTGGTGACCCTATGCTGAACCCCGATTATCGCGACCCGGATGATGACGCGCTCGACGGGGTCTTTGTCGGCATCGTCACCAACAACAAGGATCCCGACAATCTGGGCCGCATCAAGGTGCGCTATCCGTGGCTCGACGACGCGACCGAGAGCCATTGGGCGCGCCTGGCCACGCTGTACGCCGGCAAGGATCGCGGCAGCTACTTCGTGCCCGAGGTGGGCGATGAGGTGCTGCTGGTCTTCGAGCGCGGCGACATGAACAGCCCGTTTGTCATCGGCTCGCTGTGGAACGGCGTCGACGAGCTGCCCGAGCCGGGCCACCCCGATGGCGAGAACAACCACAAGGTCTTCGAGACCCGCGCCGGGCACAAGCTGACCTTCGATGACACCGGCGGCGCCGAGTGCATCTCGCTGGTCGACAGCAGCCTCAACAACCGCCTCGTCATCGACGTGGCCGGCGACAGCATCACCCTGCTGGCCGCCACGGGCGACATCTACATCCGCGCGCCGGCCGGCTCGGTGAACTTCGAGAGCAAGACGATGGCGGTCAATGTCGAGACGACCAAGGAGCACACCTCGGGCGTCTCGCACTCGATCACCGTGTCGGCGTCGAACTACACCGAGACGGTGGACTCGGGCAAAACCCTGACCGTTGGGTCATCGACCTCGCGCAGCGCGCAGAACATCGCCATCGCGGCCAGCAGCCAGCTCAGCTCGACCGGTGGCAGCGCCAAGGTGAGCACCAGCGGCGGCGCGGCGATGATCCAGAGCGGGCCGGTGACGCAGCTCGTCGGGTCGTCCGAAGCCAAAGCCAAGGTGGTTTTCGACTGTTCACCAGTGAAGACGTGGACGGTGGGCTCGGCGGTGCTGCACGCCGAGGGCGCGGCCACGCTCGACACCTCGGCGCCGCTGACGGTGATGGCGGGCATGCTCTCGGTCGAAGCCAAGAGCGGGCAGTTCTCGCTGCTCGGCTCGCCGATCATCCACCTGGGCGGGCTGATCAACGTCAAGGCCGACCAGGTGGCCTTCAAGCCGGGGGGCTGAGTTTGGCCGCGCCGCCCGATCCGACCCGTCCGAAGCCGCGCATCGAGCACGACGGCTACCTCGTGATGTACGCGCCCGACAGCGGGCTCGATGGCCTCGAAGCGCTGCATTTCATCGCCAAGCGCACCTATGCGCTGCGGCCCGATGAGATGATCGTGCCCATCGCGCAGCAGCGGCCGCTGTTCACCTCGGACGTCTACTTCGAAGACGCCGACCCGTTCGAGTCGTCGCTGCGCTTCGAGAGCGATCTGGGCCCGCCGAAGCCGGGCACCGATCTGATCGTGAACGCCAACTGCTATGCGCCGGGCGGCAACGCCATCCAGTGCCGGCCGTCGGTGCAGGTGGGCCAGACGCGCATCGAGCGGCTGGTGGTGGGCAATCGCGTGGCCTTCCAGCGCGCGGGCGGGCGGGTGCAGTTCACCCCGGCCGAGCCGTTTTCGGTGCTGCCGCTGCGCTATGAGCTGGCCTATGGCGGCGTCGATCGACAGCAGTCATTGGCGCCGCTGGTCTGCGCGAGCAACCCGCTCGGCACCGGCTATTGGGTGGCGCCGGTCGATGGCGAGCCGGCGCGCGATCGCTGGACGGTGCTGCCCAATATCGAGTTCCCCGACCGGGTGATGACGCCCGATACGCTGGTGGTGCAGAACGAGAAGCGCCAGGTCTGGCAGGCGCCGGCGGGTTTTGGCCCGGTGCCCAAACACTGGGAGCCGCGGGCGAGCCGAGCGGGCATGCCCGAAGGCGCGCGGGGGCTGTGGGGGTTGTTGCACGGCAAGCTCGACCCCAAGGCCGAGCAGTTCCCGGTGATGCGCCCCGAGTTCTGGAGCTGCGCGTCGCCGGGGCTCTGCCTGCCGCACCTCGACGGCCACGAGAAGATCACGCTGCGCCATATGCACCGCGACCGCGACGATCTGGTGCTGCGGCTGCCCATCGAGAAACCGAAGCTGCGGGTGGCCATCAACGACGCGGCGATGGCGCCGGTGACGCTCACGCTCGACACCGTGCACATCGAGGTCGAGGCCGAAGAGGTGATGCTCTCGTGGCGCGGCACGGTGAAGCCGGGCATCACGAATCTCGATGACCTGAAGCGGGTGCTGATCGAGGTCGACGGCCAGTTGACGCTGCCCGCGCCGCTGATCGGCACCGGGTTCCCCGCCGATCTGCTGACCGGCGAGTTCCCCGGGCCCGATGTGCTCAACCTGAAGGGCATCCCCCGCCCGGGGCAGGGCTGAGGCTACTCGCCCGGCGGCCCCGCGTCGGGGCCGAACTCGAACTCGTCCTCATCGTCGTCGTCGAGGATGCCCGGGCACTGCATTTCGAGCGCGGTGCAGGCCGGGCCGAGCATGGGGTTGCCCAAGTCGGGGTTGCTCAACGCGATGGCGCAGGCGAAGTCATCGATCAGGTCGCGCAGCACCGCCACCTGCTCGGTCACGCAGTCCTCCAGCGTGCCGACCGGGGCGTCGCACATGCTGGCGCGCATGCGGAACTTCTCGATATCGCAGGTCTCTTCTTCGTCGGTGATCTCGGCCTCGAAGCCGTTCTCTTCCATGAAGCCGGCCGGGTCGGCCAGGCAGTCGCGATAGGCCATCTCGCAGGCGTTGACGCCGCCGCCGAAGATGGCCAGCGTCAGCGCGAGGCCCAGACAGGTCAGCCGGCTGCGCTCCTCGCCGCCGAGAAGGGCGTCGACCTGCGGGCCGAGGCGGTCGCAGAGTTGCTGCACCTCTTCATCGCTCAGGCCGCTGAGCGGCGCGTTGTCATCGGGCAGGCCGCTCTCAAACTCTCCGCCCGGCGGCACCGCGGGCGGGTCATTGCCGCCTGGGATCATGCCGTTGACCCCGCCATCGCCGCCGCCGCCGCCTCCGCCGCCGCTTCCGCCCGGCACGCAGGCGATCAGCGTCAGCGCGACCAGCGCGCCTCCCAACATTCGCAAGCTCACAGGCCCTCCATCTTGACCAGAATCTCTTTCATGATCTCGGACGTGCCGCCGCCGATCGTGATCAGGCGCCCGTCGGCCCAGGCGCGCCCGATGGGGTACTCGGTGGTATAGCCGAAGCCGCCGTACATCTGCATGCAGTCGTAGAGCACGCGCTGGAGCATGTCGCCGGCAAACAGCTTGGCCATCGTGATCTCGCGCGTGGCGCCGAAGGGCTGCTTGATGAACTTGTCGACGGCAAAATAGGTGAGCCGGCGGGCGGCTTCGATGTTGGTCAGGTGCTCGACCAGCTTGTGCCGCCACACCTGGAACTTGGCGATCGGCCGGCCGAACGCCTTGCGCTCGTTGCCATACTTGATGGCTTCGCGCACGGCCTTCTCCATGCCGGCGACCGCGCCCACGGCGGCGATGAGCCGCTCGCCCTGGAAGTTGGTCATGATGTGCACAAAGCCGGCGTTCTCCTGCCCGAGCAGGTAGCGGCGCGGCACGCGGCAGTTGTCGAAGAACAGCTCGGCGGTGTCGCTGGCTTTGTTGCCGATCTTCTTGATGCTCTTGCCGACCGCAAAGCCCTTGGTATCGGTGGGGAAGACGAGCAGCGAGATGCCGCCGTAGCCGTCTTCGCCGGTGCGCACCGCCAGGGTGATGAAGTCGGCGCGGGTGCCGTTGGTGATCCAGAGCTTCTGGCCGTTGATGACATAGTCATCGCCGTCACGGCGCGCGGTGGTGCGAATGGCGGCCACGTCGGAGCCGCCGCCCGGCTCGCTGACGCCCAGGGCGGCGATGGCGTCGCCGGTGATGGCCGGGGCGAGGAAGTTGCGCTTCAGCTCGTCGCTGCCGATCTGGTTGATGATGGGCGTGGCCATGTCGGACTGCACCATCAGCGCCATGTTGACCCCGGCGCTGCCGGTGTGCACCAGCTCCTCGGCCCAGCAGACGGTGTACCACCAATCGAGGCCCAGGCCGCCGTATTCGGCGTCGTGGCCGATGCCGAGCAGGCCCAGATCGCCGGCCTGCTTGAAGACCTCGCGCGGGAAGATGCCTTCCTGCTCCCACTCTTCGGCGTGCGGAGCCAGGCTCTGGGCAAACTTGCGCACCGTCTGTCGCAGCATGCGGTGCTCGTCGGTGAAGATCTCTTTGTCCTGCATGGTGACGCGCGGCGCGCTCATCGAAAGTCCCTCCCAGGTGGATGGCGGAGCGTATCTCGATTACGGGCGCAGTGCACCCTCGCTTTCTCCCATCGGGCGGCCTCGGGCATACTCGCCCGATGCGTTTGCTGTGCTGTCTGCTGCCGACATTGTGGCTGGTCGCTTGCGCGGAAGACGAGGCCGCGCCGATCGATGGCGCGCTGCCCGATGGGCCGGTGATCGATGTGGGCCCCGACGCCGCGCCGCCGGTCGACGCCGCAGCCGACGGCTCGCCCGACGCCGCGCTCGATATGGCGCCGGACGCCGAGATCGACGCCGCGGCTGACGCCGCGCCGGACGCGGAGGTCGACGCCGAGCCCGGCTGGCGCTTCCCGCCGCGCGAGACCTGCGGCGGGCGCTACGCTTCGCCGGTCGAGCTGTCGGAGCTGGGCGATCCCGGCGTGGTCGAGGCTTCGGGCCTGACCGCCTCGCCCTCGCGCCCCGACGTGCTCTGGCTGCACAACGACTCGGGCGACGGCCCCATGCTGTACGCCGTGGGCACCAACGGCACGCCGCGCGCGCGGCTGGTGCTGCCGGTGCAGGCGGTCGACTGGGAGGATCTGGCCGCCGCCGCCTGCCCCGATCGCAGCGGGCCCTGCCTGTGGGTGGCCGACGTGGGCGACAACCTGCTCACGCGCGACGTGGTCTACGTCTACGCCGTGCCCGAGCCGCAGGCCGACGGCTTCGGCATGGCCGACCGCATCTGGCGCTTCCCGCTGCGCTACCCCGACGGGCCGGTCGACTCCGAGGCCCTGGCCGTGGCGCCCGATGGCTCGACGTTCTGGCTGTTTGAGAAGGTCGATGGCCCCGAGGCCCGCATCTTCCAGAGCCCGGCGCCGCTGATCGACGGCCGGCGAGCCACCGCGGTCGAGGTGGGTCGCTTCAACTCCCCCGGCGTCGCGGTGCAGTTCGGGCGCATGGTCACCGGCGCGGCGTTGCATCCCAAGGGCAACCGGCTGCTCATCCGGGTCTATACCGGCACCTTCGAGTACCGCTTCGGGCCCGATCAGGGCGTGGCCGACATCGGCGCGATCGAGCCGACGTTGGTGGCCTTTGGCCCGATCAGCGAGCCGCAGGGCGAGGCGGTCGCCTACTCGGCGACGGGCCGTGATGTGCTGACGGTGTCGGAGGATCCCGATCGCGAACCCGGCCAGCCGGTGCATGCCTATCTTTGTCAGTAAGGATCGGCCGAAAGCCTGAAATCGAGCCGCTTTTCTGTCAGCAGCTCGCCGTGCAACACCCGGGCGCCTTCGATCAGTCGATCCCCGACGCGGGCTTCGCGCACGTAGCGCACTTCGTCGCTGGCGCCGGGCGCTTCGATGATCAGCGGGCCGTCGGCCGTGTCGATCTCGGCATACGGAAACAGCGGGCTGGCGAACAGGTAGGCGTCGCTGCCGGCGATGGGATACAGGCCGAGCGCGGTGAACAGGTACCACGCGCTCAGCGTGCCGCCGTCGTCGTTGCCGTTGAGCCCGGCGGGCGCGTCGCGATAAGCGGCGCGCTGAATGAGGCGCACCTTGTCGGCCATCGCGTCGGGGCGGCCGGCGGCGTGATAGAGCAGCGACGCATGCAGGTCGGGCTCGATGCCATGCCAGTAGTAGAGGTCGGGGATGAAGGTGCTATAGCCCGGCTGGCCGAGCTGGCTGTAGTTGAAGAAGGTGTCGAGCGCTTCGCCGAGCGCCTCGGGGCCGCCGAAGAGGGCGGCGAGGTCGGCGGGGTCTTGCAGCGCCGAGAAGCGCCAATGCCAGGCGTTGCCCTCCACGTAGTCGCCGCCGCCCATGTCGATCTGGGTCTCGGTGAAGTCGGACCAGGTGCCATCGGCCAGACGCGGGGCGAAGAAGTGCCGCTCGGGATGGAACAGATTGCGATAATTGCGCCCTCGTTCGGCGAGCGCCGCCGCTTCGGGCCGGCCGAGCCGCGCCGCGAGGTCGGCCAGCGCAGCGTCCGAGTAGGCGTACTCCAGCGTCTTTGAGACCGACTCGCCCTCTTCGTCGGCGGGCACGTAGCCGTGGGCCAGATAGCCCTCGATGCCGCCCCTGCTGGCGTGGGGCACCGGCCCGCTCGCGGCTTTCATCAAGGCCTCGAAGGCCGCGTCGTAGTCGACGCCGTCGATGCCTTTGGCCGCGCCGCCGGCGAAGAGCAGATCGGCGCTTGAGCCGATCATGCTGCCGGCATAGCTCAGGTTGGCCGGCCAGCGCGGCATCGAGCCACCCTGGGCGTGCATGGCCAGCAGCGAGCGCAGGCAGTTGCGCTCGGTGTCGGGATCGGCCAGCTCATACCAGGGGTGCAGCGTGCGGAAGGTGTCCCAGAGCGACAGGTCGGAGAGGTAGGTGAAGCCGTCGCCTTCATGCACCTCGCCGTCGAGCCCGCGGTAGCGGCCATCGGCCTCGGCGAAGCGGGTGGGCATGGCATAGGTGTGATAGAGCGCGGTGTAGAACATGCGCTGCTGGGCGGGCGTGCCGCCGCCGACGCGCACCCGGCCGAGGCGTTGCAGCCACTCGGCGCGGGCCTCGGCGACGACTTCTTCAAGGGTGTGCTCGGAGAGCTCGGCCTCACGGTTGGCGCGGGCTTGCGCGGCGTCGATGTACGAGACGCCGACCCGCAGCTCGATGGGCAGGTCGGCCACATCACGCCAGCCGAGCGCCAGCGTGGCGTGCTCGCCGACCGCGGCCTCGCCCGGAACCGCGCCCTCGGGCGACCAGACGCGCACCTCGGTGGGCGCGGGGGCGACCTGCATGTCGAATGACAACGTGAAGCCGCGCGAGCGGCCGGTGAAGCCGCCCTGCCAGTCGACCTGGCCGGTCACCTGGCCATCGGCGTAGGCGATCTGAGCGCCATCGACCGGGCGGTCGACAATGGCGGCGGTGGCATCGACCAGCAGCCAGACCGCGCCGTCTTCGTGAAAGACATACCGATGCACGCCGGCATGGGCCGCGGCCGCCAATGAGACATCGACCGAAGGCGCGGTCAGCGTCACCGCGTATTCGCCCGGCGCGGCGCGCTCGGTGGCCTTGTCCATCGGCGCGAAGCGATCGCGGGGCGGGGGGCCGTCGAGCGAGGTCTGGGGCAGCACGCGCAGCAGGCCCAGGTCGCCGACGCCGGTGCCGACCAGCCGCACATGGCTGAAGCCGCGCGCGTCGGGGTCATCGAAGTGATAGCCGCTGAAGTGATGGGCGGCGAGGTGCCGGCCGCCGTTGGTGGTGTCGGGGCCGAGGCGCATCATGCCATGCGGGCGCTGGGCGGCGGGGGTCATGGCTGCATAGCCGAAGCCCATGCCGCCGCTGCCGATGAAAGGGTCGACCGCGGCCAGGATGGCATCGGATGTCAGCAGCGCGGGTCGCTCGGCCATGGCATCGAGCGCGGCGTCCATCACCGTGGCATCGACGCCCGTCTCGGCGGCCGCATCCGGGGGCGTCGCATCGACCATTGAGCCGTCGACGGGCGCGGCGTCGATCGCCGAAGAAGCCGTCTCTTGCCCGTCGCACGCAGAAAAAACCATGAGCCCCGCGAAGATGAAGACTGCACGCCTGACGCCTCGAAACATGGGGCCTCCTCGCTCGCCGCCGGCCATTCCGGGGCCCGAGTGGAGCATGACGATCGAGAACGAGGGAAGGCCCGCGGTGGCCAGCGCGGTTTTCATGCGGCATGGTGTTCAAGCACCAGTCGAAGGGAGCACTCATGGCAGATCAGGACGTATTCGAGGGCGCCGTCCGGCGCCTGGAGCAGCTCGGCGAGCAGGCGGGCATTCACGCGGAGGTCATCAGCGCGTTGCGGCAACCGAAGGCGGTGCTCGGCGCCAGCCTGCCGGTGCGCATGGATGACGGCTCGACCGAGTATTTTCGGGCCTGGCGCTGCCGGTACAACGACGCGCTCGGGCCCACCAAGGGCGGCATTCGTTTCCACCCCAACGTCAGCGAGGCCGAGGTCAAGGCGCTGGCGCTGTGGATGACCATCAAGACCGCGGTTGTCGGCCTGCCCTATGGCGGCGGCAAAGGCGGGGTCATCGTCGATCCGAAGCGGCTCTCGAAGCTTGAACTGGAGCGCCTCTCGCGGGCCTATATGCGCGCGATGGCCGACTTCGTGGGCCCCGAGCAGGACATCCCGGCGCCCGATGTCTATACCGACGCCCGCATCATGGGCTGGATGGCCGACGAGTATCAGACCATCCGCCGGGTCAAGGCGCCGGGCGTGATCACCGGCAAGCCGGTCGAGCTGGGCGGCAGCCTGGGTCGCGGCGAGGCCACGGGACGCGGCGCCTTCCTGGTCATCGAGAAGTTCGCCAACGCCACCGGGCTCGACCGCAAGAACACGCGCGTCGCGGTGCAGGGCTTCGGCAACGCCGGCTATCACGTCGCCCGGCTGCTGCAGGGCGCCGGCTATCGCGTGGTGGCGGTCAGCGACTCGAAGGGCGGCATCTACAAGGCCGAGGGCTTTGACATCGAGAGCTTGCAGAAGGTGAAGCTCGAGTCGCGCCGGCTGCAGGGCGTCTACTGCGTGGGCTCGGTCTGCGAGCTGATCGAGCACGAGCGCATCGACAACGAGACGCTGCTGGAGCTCGACGTCGACCTGTTGGTGCCCTCGGCGCTGGAGAACGTGATCACCGCCGAGAACGCCGACCGCGTCCGCGCGCCGGTCATCGCCGAGGTGGCCAACGGCCCCATCACCCGCCAGGCCGACGCGCTGTTGGAGAAGCGCGGCATCACGGTGCTGCCCGACGTGCTGGTCAACGCGGGCGGGGTCACGGTCAGCTACTTCGAGTGGGTGCAGAACCGCCAGGGCTACGCCTGGACGCTCGACGAAGTGCGCAGCCGCTTGCAGGACCGCATGGAGTCGGCGTTCGACGAGATGTGGGCCATCAAGAACGAGACCGGCGGCAGCGCCCGCGCCGCCGCCTACGCCGCCGGCCTGCGCCGCATCGCCCAGGCCATCGAGGCCCAGGGCACGCGCGAGTACTTCCGCGCCAAAGAGGGCTGAGCCTCAGGCCGCGGCGCGCTCAGGCGCCATGCGCGCGCAGCTTGCCCTCCACATAACGCTGCACGACCGGCGCAAACGCCGGCAGGCAGCCCTCGCCATCCGGCGTCGCCGCCGCCTGCCAGAGCTGCCGCAAGAAGGGAACCATCGGCTTGCCCTGTTTGTGGCGCCTTTCGAGCAGCGTCGCGACGTTCTTCTCCGCGTCGCGCCGGGCGCGCCGCAGCGCCGGGTTGTTGAGGTGCAGCGTGTCGACGTCGGCCTGAAGCTCGGCCGGCGCGATCAGCCAGAGACCCGGGTCATCATTGACCTCACCGTCCGGCGCCTGTCGGGCATAGCGTAGACTCGCCTCCACCGCGGCTGTCGGCCTGATCGTCAGAGGCCTGTCACGTCGGGCCCGGTCGCAATGCGTGTAGTACTCGCCCCCAGGCATGCCCGACCGGCCGCCGCACACGCCGAGCAGGTTCTCCCAGTCATACATGAGCTCGGGCGCGGTGCTGCGCGGCTCGAGATGCTCGATGCGCATCCCGCCATTGCCCAGCGGGGGCGGTGCGTCGCGATGCCCCTGCCGACCGATCGACTTCATGCAGTACCCGCAAAGGCCTCGCTGATCACGATGCAGCGCATCGCGAATCGGCTGCGCGCAGTCGCCCGGCGCCCAATCATTCGCCGAGGGCGGCCTGCCGGTCTCCCTCTCGACCCGCCGCGCCTCGCGTCGGCGCTCGGCGAGGCAGTCCGGCGCCGGCCCCTTCTCAATCCGGCGCACCGGCGACCTCCAGCGCGCGCAGTTCCCACTCCAGACCCTGGAGTTCGGGATCCAGGTCGCCGAGCTTCGCGCGCAGCTGCTCGAAGAGGGGGCGGGCAGGCGCGATCTCCTCGGCCTCCAGCAACTGACCCAAGCGGGCCAGCTCGCGGGCGGTGCCCGGATCGCGCTCGGGCACGCCCATCAGCTCGCGAAGCACGGCGTTGGCGCTCAGGCCCTCCGCCCGACTGACCTGCGCGACCTGCTCGTTTTGCCGCAGGAAGCGAAGGTGCTTCGCCGGCACGCTGGCCAAGACCAATGGGGCGTGGGTGGTCACGACAAATTGGATTCGCGGGAAGGCGTGCATCAGCCGGCGCAGCACCTGATGCTGCCATGCCGGGTGCAGGTGCAGCTCGATCTCATCGATCAGCACGATGCCTTCGGTCTGGCGCGGCGCTTGCGCTTCAAGGTGGGTATTGAGGCGCGTCGCGCGCCAGGCGATGTCGGCGACGATGCCGATCAGGTTGCGGTAGCCGTCCGACAAGGCCGCGAAGGGCAGCGTCGCGCCGTCGGCCATCGCGAAGACCAACTCGTCATTCGCCACCGAAAAATAGAAGCGTTGCGCGCCGTCGACGCAGTCGAGCACGGCCTGCTCGATGGCGGCGAGCCAAGGATCTGCCTTGAGCCCGCCGCTGGATCGCGCCTGCTCCGCGCGCTGAAGCCGGTCATACTCACGCCACCGCATCCATTGCGTCAGCGGCGTATGGCTCGCCGTCGGCGCCAACGCGCCCTTGTAGCCCTCGGCGCGGGACGTCCGCGTGGACGCCTTGAGCTTGGTGGCCGAGACCGGGCTCCACAGGCGACCGGTGCCATAGCTGGCCAACAACGGAAGGTCGATCGGGGCACCGGCCTTGACGTCCCGCTGATGCGCCTTCGCCAGATCGATGATCTGGGCGGCGTCGGCGCGGGTGGTCGTGCCGTGATCGCTGTTCTTCGCGCGCGCCCACCACAGGCCCGCCGCCCCCGACTCGCCGCTGGCCTCCACGCAAACCGGATACTGCCGCTCGAAGTTTGGATGCGCCCCCCCTCCGCCCACCACTCGGACTTCGGGCAATCGGATGGGGCGCGAAGAGGCCTTGTCGAAGACGTCGAGCCAGGCGCCCATCGCCACCGCCAGGCCGTCAAGGACGCTTGATTTGCCGGCGCCGTTGACGCCCGCCAGCACGGTGAGCTGCCGGTCCAGCTCAAGCTCAAAGTCCGCAAATGCGCGGAAGTTCGTGAGCCGAAGGCGGTCGATCCACATCAGGCAAGGCTCCGGGACCAGTGGCAGGGATTGCCAATCACCTCATGGCGGGCGGCTGACCAGTCTGCCATCCGCCATGGGTCCACCCATCGGAAGGACCGCCGAGAGTCTAGCAGAACCCGGGGAAAGTACCCGTCGCGCGCCGGGGCTGGCGCCGACCGCGCCGGGGTCAGTCCGCGTCGGGGTCGGGCAGGGGCCCGTCGCCCGGCTCGGGCCGGTCGGCGCCCAGGTCGACGGCGTCTTCGTCGTCGAGCAGCGCGTCGTCGCGATCGGGCGGCAGCGGCGCGTCGAGGTCCGGGGGCGTCGGCACGTCGAGGCCGCCGCCTTGGCCCTGGCGACGGCGGATCAGCATCTCGGCCACCCGATCGTCCTGGTCGACCACCGGCGCCAGCAGGGCCTCGCGCTTCTCCGTCTCGCCCTCAGCCGCGTAGTGCCCGAGCACATGGGCCACCATGTGCCGCAAGATGGACTGCATGCGCGCGCGGGCCGCCGCCAGATCGGCCCCGTGGATGAGCGCTTCGAGCGCGAGCACCTCGCGATACTCGGGCAAGAGCGCGTCGAGGCGTGTCAGCCAGCCCGCGATGTTCATCGCGTCGAGGTCGGCCCCGAAGTCGGCGCGCAGGCGCGTGACGAGCAGCTCGACGGCGATCAGCTCCTCCTCGTAGGGCAGCTTGGTCACCGGGTTGGCGCCCTCGGGCAGCAGCGTGTTGAGCGCCTGCTGCGCCAAGTCACCGATCGGCGTGCCCGCGTCGGTGCGCGCCGTGTGCACCAGGGTGCGATACAGCGCCATGACCACCGCGTCGACGCGCTGATCGACCAGACGCGCCCGGCCGCCCGAGCGCCCGCCTCGCTGCGCCCGCCGTCGCGTGCGCAGATCGAGGTAGACGTTCGCGGCGGTGATCGCATCGACGCAGAGCGTCACCAGCGCGGCGTCCCCCTGCCGCGCCGCCTCGGCGCGCACGCCCTCGGCCGCCACCCGCAGCCGCCCCGGGGGAAGCTGACGCACGTTGATGAATCGATTGAAGAGATCCATGACCGGACTCCCATGCCAAGACCGACCGCTCGCGGCGCGTCGGTGCGTTGAAACCCATCCGCCCGAATCGGGCCGACTCAAAGAGAAGAGAACGTGCCACCGGCCGGGCCCAAGGCGCGTGACTCGCCGGTGCATGCCGCGCAGCGCGCGTCGACCGCCGCTCGACCCGCCGTGCCACGCCATGCCGCGCGCGTCGACCGTCGCTCGCCCGGGACCGGGTGCTCATGGCGGTGATCCGACGGCCATCCGCCCGGGACCGGGTGCTCATGGCGGTGATCCGACGGCCATCCGCCCGGGACCGGG
>JAGQJJ010000427.1 GCA_020430675.1 Myxococcales bacterium | reverse complement strand
GCCCATCACTCACCTCTGGGGGCCGAATGATGCAGACCGCGCGAAGTGAAGGTCGGAAGCTGCGCTGGCGGTGGATCGCGCTGTGCGCGGCGGCGGCGCTGGCGATGGGGTGCGACTCGGATGACTCGAGCGACGCGCATGACGGGGGCGGGGCGCACGAGATCCACTGGGGCTACGAAGCCGAGAACGGCCCGGCAAAATGGGCCACGCTCTCGCCCGATTACGCCCTGTGCGCCGATGGCCAGGAGCAATCGCCCATCGACCTGACCGGCGCCACCGCGGTCGATCCGATCGGCCTGACCCCGGCCTGGCAGGCCTCTGCGGCGTCGGTAGTCGACAACGGCCACACCGTGCAGATCAACCTCGACAGCGGCGGCACGCTGACCCTCGACGGCACGACCTATACGCTGCGCCAGTTCCACCTGCACGCGCCCAGCGAGCACACCGTCGAGAGCCACGCCGCGCCGCTGGAGGTGCATCTCGTGCACTCGACCGATGATGGTCATCTGGCCGTCGTCGGCGTGCTGCTCGAAGAGGGCGCCGCCGATCCGACGCTGGCCGCGGTCTTTGCCCACCTGCCTGAAATGGAGAACGAGCCGGTGGCGCTGCCGGACCCGATCGACGCTTCGGCCCTGCTGCCCGCCGATCACAGCGCATGGCGCTACGCGGGCTCGCTGACCACCCCACCGTGCAGCGAAGGCGTGCGCTGGACGGTGCTGAAGACCCCGATGCACGCCTCGGCCGAGCAGATCAGCGCCTTCCGCAACCTGCACGCGGGCAACGCGCGCCCCGCGCAGCCGATCAACAGCCGCACGCTGACCCTCGACGCGCCCCCCGGCTGATCAGACCGGCAGCGCAAGCGGCGCCAGGCCGTCGTCGCCAAACGCGGCCGCCGGCGCGCCGCAAAGACCCGCCAAGGTGATGAACAGGTTGCCCATCGACGGGCCATCGGCGCGCCCGCCGGGGAAGCGCACGTACTGCCCGCTCTGCAGCCGCCCGCCGGCCCGGCCCGCCACCAGGATCGGCAGGTCGAAGTGGCTGTGGCTGTTGCCGTCTTCGATCTCGCTCGAGAAGAAGATCACCGAGTTGTCGAGCGCCGTGCCGTTGCCCTCGTCGATGGCGTCGAGCCGACCGAGCAGGTAGGCGAACTGCTCCATCTCCCACGTATCGATGGCCTGCAGCTTGACGTGGTTCTCCACGTTGCCCTGGTGATGGCTGAGCTGGTGGTGGCCCTCGGGGATGCCGAGAAAGGGGTACGCCCGGTTGCTGCCGCCGTTGCCGAGCATGAAGGTGACCACCGGCGACAGGTCGCACTCGACCGTCAGCGCCGTCAGGTCGATCATCTGCCGCACGGTGTCGCGGAAGTCATCGGCGCGCTCCGGCCGCAGCCCCGCGTCGCAGGCCTGCGCTTCGGCCAGGTCGATCTGCCGCTCCAGCTCGCGCACGCCGGTCAGGTACTCGTCGAGCTTGCCCCGATCGGTCGCGCCCAGCTTCGCCTGCAAGCGCTGCGCGTCGTCGAGCACGAAGTCGAGCAGGCTGCGTCGATAGAGCTGCTTCTTGCGCAGCGTCTCGGCGTCGACGCCGTCGCCCGCGCCGGCAAAGAGCCGGTTGAACACCGAAACCGGCCGCGTCTCCTTGGCCGCCGGGGTGTTCTCATCAACCCATGAGATGTTGCGGCTGTAGGCGCAGCTATAGCCCGAGTCGCAGCCGCCGGCGTTGCCGCCGCCCTCAGCGCCCAGGATCAGCGACGGGAAGCGGTGTCCCTGGCCGACCGCGTTGGCGATGTGCTGGTCGATCGACTGCCCGTTGCGGATGTCAGCGCCCTCGGTCTTGAAACAATGCGCCGCGGTCAAGAACGACCCGGTGCCCGCCGCGTGGTCGCCGGGCCCGTCGGGGCGCGCGGGGCGGTTGTTGATGCCGCCAAGCACCAAGAGCCTGTCGCGAAACGGCGCCGCCGGCTCCAGGATGGGCGTGATCTCGAAGTCGGGCCCCACCGTCGCCGGCCACCACGCGGGCATGTGAATGCCGCAGGGCACATAGAACGCGATGAAGCGCACCGGCGGCACCGGCGCCGCGCCGCCGGCCCACGACATGGCGGGGCGCATGGCGTCGAAGAACGGCAGCGAGAGCGCGAGGCCGGTGCCGCGCAAGAAGGCGCGGCGCGAGAGCGGCGCCCGAATCAGGCCCGGCGCGCGCCGGGCGGGTCGCGTGCGGTCGGCCATCACTCCTCCTCCTCGGGCTCGCCGCGCCGCGCGGTGAACGCCGGGCTTTGCACCAGTTGCTCGATCACGTCCTGCAGCCGCCAGTCATTGGCGTCGGCCGTCTCGGCCAGCTCGGCGAGGCAGGCCCGGTCGGCCCGCTCGGGGCCACGGCCCAGCGCAAAGGTGAACAGCTTCTCGTGGAAGCACCGCGTGAAGCGGGCGTCCTCGCGCAAGATGTCGGCCAGTGCCGTGGCGCCCACGAAGTCGACGCCGCCGGGCAACGAGCCCGAGGCGTCGATGGCGATGCCGTTGTCTTCCATGCGGAAGGCGCCGATCGCGTCGAAGTTCTCCAGGCCCAGGCCGATGGGATCCATGCGGTCATGGCAAAGCGCGCAGTCGGGGTTGGCCCGGTGCTGCGCCAGCCGCTCGCGCAGCGTCGCCGCCTGATCGACCTCGCCGAGCACCGCTTCGACGCCCGGCGGCGGCGGCGGCGGCTCATCGCACATGAGCTGTTCGAGCACCCACTTGCCGCGCTTGACCGGCGATGTGCGCGTCGGCAACGAGGTCACCGTCAACGTGCTGCCCAGCGTGAGCACCCCGCGGCGGCCGGTGCCGTCGAGCGAGAACCGGCGGAAGCCCGCCGGCGCTTCGTCGTCTTCCACGCCGGCCTCGAAGTCGATGCCGTAATGCTCGGCCAGCCGTTGGTTCAGATAGGTCTCGTCGAAGTCGATCAGCCCGCGCAGCGGCAGGTTCTCGCGCACGAAGCGGCGGAAGACGGCCAGCGTCTCGATCGACATCGAGGCGCGCAGCAGGTCATCAAAAGCCGGGAAGTAGTTGTAGTCCGGCGCCACATCAGCCATGGCCCGCGTATACAGCCACTGCCCGCCGAAGTTGTCGACCAGCCCCTCGGCGCGCGCATCGGCCAGCATGCGCCCCACCTGCTCGGCCAGCACTTCGGGCTCACCCAGCCGCCCCGCGTCGGCCAGCGCGTCCAGCTCGGCGTCGGGCGTCGTACCCCACACGAAGTACGACAACCGCACCGCCAGCTCGTGATCGGTCAGCCGATGCGGCGTCAGGCTGGTCGGATCGGCGTCCAGCTCGACCTTGTAGAGAAAATGCGGCGAGAGCAGCACCGCGCGCAGGGCCAGCTTCAGCCCTTCGACCAGCGGATCGCCCTGCTCGCGCGCCAGGCGCACCAGGCCGAGCAGGCGGTCGGTCTCTTCGGGCTCGATCGGCCGACGCCAGGCGCGGCGGGCAAAAGCGGTCACGATCTGGCCCGCGCAGCCATAATCGTCGGGCCCGGCCAGATCGCAGACCAGCAGCGGCGAGCGCTCCATGGGCGCCTCGGGCGCCTCTTCGGGCGCCACGCCGCCAAACGGCCCCTCGACCACGATGGCGTCGAGCAGCAGGTTGCGGTCGCGCTGCGCCGGGTCGGGGTCTTCGGGCATGTAATAGTCGTTGAGGAACGAGACGCCCACCGAGTGTCCGCCGGCCGCCGCGACCAGCCGATGGGTGTACCACTCGGGCGCGGCCGCGGTGGCCACCACGTCGTAGCGGGCCAGCACCTCGCGGTCGAACGACAGCGCCATGCGCGCCGGATCGGGCCCCGCCTGCTGCCCGGCGGCGCGCACGCGAATCTCGTACTCGCCAGCGCCGGGCAGGTTCAGGTCGACGACCAGCTCGCCGTTCGACCACAGGTTCCAGAAGTCGCCGCGCGCGCCGCCGATGTCGGCGCCGACGTCCTCGCACTCGAAGGTCTGCTCGATGGGCCGCACGATGCCGCCGCCGATGGGGCCGTCGACGACGATGGCGTCGAGCACCAGATTGCGGTCGCGGCGGGTGCGGTCGGGGTTCTCTGGGTCGAAGAAGTCATTGAGGAACGCCACATCGAGCGTATGCGGCCCGCCGGCGAGCACCGCGCGCACCTCGTACCACTCGGGCGCCTCTTCGGTGGCCTCGACGTCGGCGGCGAGCACCTCCTCACCGTCGAGCACCAGCGCCATGTGCACCGGCTCGTCGCCCGCCTGCTGCCCGAAGGCGCGCACGCGGATGAGGTACTCGGCGTCGATGGGCACCCCGAACGCCAGCGTCATCGCGCCCTCGGCGTTGATCACCCAGTACTCGCCCTGCCACGACGCGCCCACGTCGGCGCCCACGTCCTCGGCCTCGAAGACGCGCTCGGTGCGCACGGCCGCGGTGCGCAGGGCCCGCTCGACTACGGCCTCGGCGGCGGCCTCATACTTCTCGACGTGCAGCGGCGACACGCTGAGCACGTCGCCGATATTGTCGAACCCGTAGCCGATGTCGTCGTCGGGGAACTCCTGCGCCGGGCGGCTCTCGTCGCCGAGCAGGTCACGAATCGAGTTGTCGTACTCGACGCGGTTGAGGCGCCGCAGCGTCACGCGGCCGGGGTCCGCGCAGGCCGAGG
>JAGQJJ010000426.1 GCA_020430675.1 Myxococcales bacterium | reverse complement strand
CCACCGCCGCCGACGCCGCCCGGCTGCGCCGCGTCTTCGCCCTGCGCGCCGTCGCCGCCATCGATACCGGCGCCGGCCGGTCCGATCACGATCTCCACGCCGTGCAGGTCGATGCGCTGGCAATTGCGGCCGATGATGGCCCGCGGCTCGGCGCTGTCGGGCACGCTGACCACGACCTGATCGAGCCCCAGCGAGGCATCGCTGGCCACGTCGAAGGCAGGCGAAACACCGGCGGCGGTCGTGATCGGCGTGCGCAGCAGCGCATCGCGGGGCCATTTGGCCGCAGGCTCGGCTTGTTCAGGGCTGTAGAGATAGCCACCGTAGATCAGGACATCGGCCTGCACGGCCAGCGGCGCAAGCACCTCGTAGGGTTCGGCGCCCGGCACGTCGGCCGAGTCGAGCGCGACCGCCTCAAATGGCGCGCCTTCGTTGATCAGGCGAAGCGCCGACTCAAGGTTGTCGAGCGGGTCGACGGGCGAACCGGTGCCGCTGAAGTCGCCGCGCGACGACGACACAAAGAGCGTGCGCGCCAGATCGCCGTCGAAGCCATCGCAGTTGGCGTCGACATGCTCTTCATCGGGTCGATCGGGCAAGGGCGCGCGCACGATGTTGCACTCGCAGCCGTTCTCCGGCTGCTGGTCCAGGTCGACCGCGTCGACTTCGCAGCGCACGATGGCGCAGGCGCCTTCGCGGCAGCTCGCGAGCCGCGCGCCGGGCAACTGGCAGAGCGGCGCGCCCTCGGCTTCGTCGACGACGCCATCGCAGTCGTCATCGACGCCGTTGCAGGTCTCTTCAAGCGCGATGCAGGGCGCGGCGTCGGGCGCGAGGTCGGCGCCTTCATCGACCGCCGCGTCGACCACCATCGCGTCGATGCCCTGGTCGGCGGGCGGGCCCTCATCGAGCCCCAGGTCCATCGGCGGCGGCCCGTCGCGATCCGCGTCGACGGCCATGTCGACCTCGGCGTCGGGCGGTCCGTCGCCGGCCATGTCGGCGGCCGCGTCCCAGCCGTGATCGGGGATCATGTCGAAGATGCAGCAATCGCCCGGCAGCGTGTCGGGCATGTCGGCCCCCTCGATGTCGCGCTCGGCGTCGGGTTCGGCGTCGGGCGGCGGGCCGTGGTCGAGATCGGCCGCGTCGGGCGGGCGCTCGCCCTGGTCGGGATCGCCCGGCAGGCATTCGCCGCCCAGGCAGAGCTCGCCTGTCGGGCAGTCGGAATGGTGCGCGCACTCGGCGGTGGCGAGCCCATCGAGGTGCGGGGTGACGCAAGCGAGCGTGCACAGCGCCCAGAGCGAGAGGATGGCGGGTCGGGCGAAGCGCAAGGCAGCACGCAGAGGCCGTCGACGGTGGCCTGATCCTCGCAATCCCGACGGCAGGGTGTCAACCCGCACGCGGCCGGTGGCGCGATCCGGTTGCTGGCCCCGCGGCGGGTATGCTAAGCACCCGGCGCTCCCCGGTCCTTGGAGGTCGCCGATGCCCCGCTCGCGCGCCGCCGCGCTCGGCCTGATTGTCGCCGTCGCCCTGCTCTCCGCTTCGACCGCCGCCGCTCGCCGCAAGCCGAAGAAGCCGGCGCCGCCCGATGATGGGCTGCCCGCCGTCGAGCAGGTGCTTGAGCAGGTGCGCGCGGTTTATGCCGATCTGGCGACCAACTCGAACCCGCTGGTGCGCCGCGCGGTGTACAACGGCCAGCTTGAGCTTGAGGCCGAGGATCAGGCGGCAGCCATCGCGCGTGGCCTGGAAGAGAGCGACTGGACCATCCGCGTCGACGCGCTCTCGCGGGCGCTCGGCGACAAGAAGGACAAGAAGCGGCGCGCGGCCGCCGAGGCGATGCTGGCCAAGCTGCTCGAGTCGGGCGAGGCCGAGGATCGCAAGCACGGCATGGAGCTGCTCGCCGCGCACGCCAAGGGCAAGGACCGCATCAAGGCGCTTGAGCTGGCGGCGAAGAACGGCACGCCCGAAGCGCGGGCCGACGCGCGCGCTGCCCTGCGCGCCGAGGGCGGCGCGGTGGCCTGGAAGGTCATCGAAGCCGGTCTGGCCGAACCTGCGGGCGAACCCGAGCACGTCGAGGCGATGAAAGCGCTGGCCACGTTCCGCGATCCGGTCGCCTGGAAGTGGCTGCTCGGCAAGGTGCAGGACGCGGGCGAGCTGGGCACGTTGGCCCGCAAGGCGCTCATCGAGCTGGACGACAAGAAGGCCGGTGCCGCGCTCGACAAAGAGCTGGCCAAGCTCTACGACAAGTCGGCCGAGTTCGAGGAGCGCCTGCGCCTGGGCATGGTGCGCGCCGGGCGTGGCCAGGTCACGACGGTCGCGCGCACGCTGCTCGCCGGGCTCAAGTACCGCGAGGCGTGGGCCAAGGTGATGGCGTGGCAGGGGCTGACCTACAGCCGCGATCTGGCGCAGCTCGGCAGCCTGCGCGAGCGCATCCTGGCCCAGACCGAAGAGGCCGAAGCCGACGCGGCCTTTGGTTGGATGCAGGCGTGGGCGGCGCAGAACGCCGAGCCCAAGGTCATCGAACTCTTGCAGGAAGGCGCCCGCAGCGACCGCCGCCCGGTGCGCATGCGCTCGATGGCGGTGCTGACCGCGATCGCCCATCGGCCGAGCGTGCCGCTGTTCGAGGCGGCGATGAACGAAGGCCAGACCGAGGTGCGCCTGGCCGGGGCCAAGGGCCTCGCCGCGGTGAGCCGGGCCGGCGATGAGGCCCGCATCGCGGGTTATCTGCGCAAGGAGCCCGAGAACGACGTGAAGCTGGCGCTGATCGAGGCGCTGGCCCATATCGGCACGCCCGAGATCATCGACTCGCTCCAATTTGTGCTGACCAGCCCCAACACCGAGATCAAGGTCGCCGCCGCCAACGCGCTCGCCGCGACCGCCACGCCCAAGGCGGGCATGCTGCTCGGGCTGCTCAAGCGCGACCCCGACATGGACGTGCGCTTCTTCGCGTGGCATCAGCTGCTGCGGCTCAAGCCCGAGACCGCCAAAGAATTCCAGCTCGGCGCGCTGGGCTGGATCTCGGGCGAGCAGGTCGAGACGCTGGGCGCCGACCCCAAGATCCCCGTCGATCTGATGGCGTTTGTCGCCGAGAAGGGCAACGACGAGCAGCGCATGTACGCGGTCGCGGCGTTGGCCAAGCGCGGCGCGCCGGCGGCGACTTCGCTGCTGGGCCTGTATGAGAACAGCCCCAACGCCGAGACGGCGGCCGACGCGCTGTCGGCGCTGGTGGCGATGCGCGGCGCCGAGTCGCTGCCCACCTACCGCAAGGCCGCCGAGCACAAGATGGCCGAGGTGCGCGCGGTGGGCCTCGACGCGCTGGGCCAGTTCGGCTCGCGCCCGCTGCTCGAAGGCTTGCTGCGCGCGCTGGCCGACAAGGATCCCCTCGCCCGCGCCCAAGCTGCCCGCGCCGCCTGGCGCGTGGCCCCTCGGGTCGTCGAAGAAGGCAACTGAGCGCGCGGTGATCCACCTCAAGGGGCTGTCAAAAGCCTTCGGGCCGCAGCAGATCTTCGAGGATCTCGACTGGCACATCAAACCCGCCCAGCGCGTGGGGTTGATCGGGCCCAACGGGGTCGGCAAGAGCACGCTGCTCCGCATCATCACCGGTGAGATCGCGCCCGACGGCGGCGAGGTCGCGGTCACGCGCGGGGTCACGCTGGGCTACCTGCCGCAAGAGGTGGCGACGCTGGCGGGCACGTCGGTGCGCGAGGAGGCGCGGCGCGGTCTGGAGCGGGTGCTTGAGGTGGCGGCCGCGCTGCGCGACGTCGAAGCGCAGCTCGCGACGGCAAACGGCGAGGCGGCCGAGCGTCTGATGGAGACCTACGCCGAGTTGCAGGCCCGCTTCGAGCGCCTCGACGGCTTCAAGATCGAGAACCGCGTCGAAGAGGTGCTGCAAGGGCTTGGCTTCAAAGCCGCCGACTTCGACCGCGACTGTGGCGAGCTGAGCGGTGGCTGGCAGATGCGCGTGGTGCTCGCGCGCCTGCTGCTGCAGCGCCCCGAAGTGCTGCTGCTCGACGAACCGACCAACCACCTTGACCTGGAGTCGGTCGTCTGGCTCGAAGCCTTCCTGCAGAGCTTCCCCGGCAGCCTGGTTTTCATCAGCCACGACCGCTGGTTCATCGACCGGCTCGCGACCCATATCGCCGAGCTCTCGGGCGACGGCGTCCGGGTCTTTCCCGGCGACTTCGAGCGCTATCTGGAGCAGGTCGAGCAGGACCGCGCGCTGGCCGAGCGGCGGCAGCGCAACCAGGAGCGGCGCGCGGCGCAGCTCGAGCGCTTCATCTCGCGGTTTCGCTACAAGGCGTCGAAGGCGCGGCAGGTGCAAAGCCGCGTCAAGATGCTGGAGAAGATGGACCGCATCGACCTTCGGGAAGACGCGCGCACCATTCGCTTCGAGCTGCCCGAGCCGCCCAAGAGCGGCCGCGTGGTGCTTGAGCTGCGCGATGTGCGGCAGGCCTACGGCGAACGCGAGATCTACCGCGGGCTCGACATCGACCTGCTGCGCGGCCAGCGCGTGGCGCTCGTCGGGCCCAACGGCGCCGGCAAGAGCACGCTGCTCAAGGCCCTCGCGGGGCTCATCCCGTACCAGGGCTCGGTCGCGCTGGACGGCGCCGAGATCCGCTCGCTCGACCGCCGCGACCGCGCGCGCCGCCTCG
>JAGQJJ010000425.1 GCA_020430675.1 Myxococcales bacterium | reverse complement strand
ATCAGGTACTGGCCCTCGCTGACAAAAGCCATGCTGCCCGCGATCGCGGTGGCGACCAGGCAGTTCGCGCCGTCGTAGCCGCCGATGACGCAGGTCGGGGTCAGGGTCGGCGTGGTCATCAGGTGCCCCTCGTAGATGAACGGGCTGGTGCCGGCCGGCGCCGTCGCCACGTAGCAATTGGCGCCGTCAAAGCTGCCCACCGGGCAGCTCGGCGTGGACCGCGGGGTGGTCATCAGGTGCCCGGCGTAGATGAAGGGGCTGGTGCCTTCTGGGGCCGTCGCCACATAGCAGTTGGCGCCATCAAAGCTGCCCACCGGGCACACATTGCCGGGCAGCGGCGTGGTCATCAGGTGGCGGCCTTCGTAGATCCAGGGCGAGGTGCCGCTCGGCGCGGCGGCGACATCACAGTTGGCGCCATCGAAGGCACCGATCGGGCAGGTCGGCGCGTACCGCGGCGTGGTCATCAGGTGCACGCCCTGATAGATCCAGGGGCTCGTGCCCTCGGCGGGCGTGGCCACATAGCAGTTGGCGCCATCGTAGCTGCCGAGCGTGCAGCTTCGCGCCTGCTGGGGCGTGGTCATCAGGTACTGGCCGAGGTGCACAAAGGGCGTCGTGCCTTCGGGCACGGATGCCACGAAACAATTGATGCCATCGAAGTCACCCACCGGGCAGTCATGGGGGATGGCTTCGGGGCCGAAGCTGTACGTGTAGTCGACGATGGGGATGACGAGCTGCGCGGCGGGCCCCCAACTCACGAGGTCGAGGCTGCTCGAGCCGAGGCAATAATTGGCCACGAGCCGGATGGTGCCGCTCAGGGTCGAGATGATGGCCTCGCCGTCGAGCGTGACCTCGGCGGCGTCCAGGTCCAGCCCCATCGAGAGCGGGGCCTCGGCGTTGATCAGGCTGACCTCGCCCTCGATGCCCGCGTTGGCGCAGGCGATGCCCACGGTGGCGCTGGCCGTGCCGCTCAGGTCCGCGTAGGGCGTCACCACCGCCTCGAAGCCATCGGCCCAGCCGGCCTCGCCGTCGATGCCGATCGTGCCGGTGACCGACCCGGTGACCGTGACGGGAATCGGCCCCACCGTGATGGTGGTGCTCAGCTCGAAGAACGTGTGAGAGACCTCGTAGAGGTTGGCCTCGACGCCATCGACGGGCAGACCGAAGCTGAACGATTGACCCAGCGCCGTCAGCGAGGCGTCGGCGTTGGCGTAGCCCGCGCCGATGGCCGCGTTGCCGTCGCCTTCGACGATGTTCTTGTCGCTGCCGAACAGGCGGGCGTAGACCCGACCGCCGGCCTCGGTGTCGGCGGCGCCCAAGGTGGCGTTGTAGCCCATGGAAAAACTGTAGCCGGCGCCGAACTTGTCGTTGCCGTAGAAGTTGCCCTTCTCGATCTGACTGCCCGCGGCGAAGGCCGCGGCGGTGGTGAAGGTCAGGGCGGCGGTGCCGGCGACGAGGGTCAAGGTCCGGTGGATGGCGCGCATGATGGCTCCGTTTCGGTCAAGGTTCGCCCACTGAACCCGCGGTCGAGCGGGCTCGGGCAATGCCCTCGCAAAAAAGACCGAAACGGAGCCGGGCGCGCGGCATCCCGGCGCCGCCCATCAACTCGACGGCAGGCAGACCACCGCAGCGGGGTTGCGGCTGGCGACCGGCTCCGGGCCGGTGCTCGTGCCCCAGCTCGGCGCCGAGCCGTAAACCTCTTCGTGCAGCTTGCAATGGCGCTCGTCGGCGTATTGCGTGCCCACCGAGATCCACGCATTCGGGTGGTCGGCGACGGCGAGCCAGACATCGCCCTCGACCCGGCCATAGCGCGGCTCGCCGTTGGCGCCATTGGGACACAGATCGGCGCGCGACGCGAGGCGCAGCCCCTGGCGTTCGCAGCTCGCCTTGGCGTCCGACCAGTTGAACGTGCGCGCCGCGTTGGTCTCAGGGCCGTCGGGCGGCACCCCGAGCGGCACGCGGGCGTAATCGACGCAACGCACTGCCGCCGCCTGCTGCGTCACCGGCTGCGGCCCCTTGTCGGTGCCCCAGGCGGGCCTGGCGCCATAGGTGTCCTCGTGGAAGGTGCATTTGCGCTCGGCATACTTGGTGCCGATCGACACCCAGGCATTCTCGTGGTCGCCCACCGCCATCCAGACATCGCCGTCCGGCCGCCCGAAGCGCGGCGCGCCCATCTGCGGGGGGCAGACCTCCATCCGATTCGCCAGCCGCTTGCCCTGCGCGGCGCAGTATCGGACCGCGTCGCTCCAGTTGAGCGACGGCGTGTTTGCGTCGAGCGGCACGCGGGTATGGCCGGCGTGCGGGCGGCTCGCCTTCTCCCACAATTGCAGGTAGCCCTCCGCCGAGCGGAACAGCGGCGCCAGATCGGCATCGGTCAGGCCCACGTTCTTCAAATCCTGAATGAAGTCGGGCAGAAGGCCCACATTCGCCAGCCCGTCTTTGTTGTAGTCGAACGTGCGCCGACCGGTCACCAGCTTGCCAAACGTGCCGGGCACGCCGTGCGCCGCAAACGGATAGGCCACCCGCGGCTTCGGGTTTGAGCCCTGGCGGTTGTCACCGTTGCAAGCGTGCGGGCCGAAGCGCGGAATCGGCTGGCTCACCCACCCGTTCAGGTCCGAACCCAGCGGCACCGCCGCGCGGGCCGGGCCTCCCATGGCATCGACCATCTGAAGATAGTTCTGCGCCCAGGCCTTCGACGAGCCCGCGCAGTCATTGGCGACCTTGTTGCCATAGGCCTTGGTCTCCGCCAGGTGCTTGCCCGAGTGCAGGATCGGCGAGACCAGCCCGCCCAGCGCACCGATGCGCTTGATGTCGCGGTCCGACTTCTGCGCCTCCGACGGCGTGCCAGTCCGCGCGACCAGGCCCGAGTGCCCGCCCACGAGCGGATAATCGCGGGCCTCGGCGATGGCCAGGGTGCCTTCCAGCGTGCGGCTGCCCATATGATCCACGTCGATGACCAGATGCGCATCCATGAGCTTGTTGATGAGGTCCGAGCCAAGCGCGGTCAGGCCACGCGCGTTGCAGTGGCTGCGCGCGTTTGCCGGCGGCGCCATCCACTGCGGCGGCTCGCGACCGCAAAGATCGCCGATCAACCCGGCGAAGTCGGGCACCTTGGCGAGCGCGTCGCAGACCTGGCGGTTCGGCGCCCACCACATCTTCGCGGTCAACGTTGGGTCGGCGCATTCTTCGACGCGGAACATGCGGCCGTTCTTGAGGACGTTGGCGACGATGAACATCCAGTTGTACTGCGCCGCACCGCCAAAAGCGTTGTCGAGCACATGCACCGGGAAGACGTGGCGCACGCCGATGTCGATCAGCTTGCCGAGGCGATCTTTCATCTGATCGGCCGTGCAAGGCGTCGCCGCCGAGCAGCCGAACAGGGTGTCGACCTCGACCCCCAGCACCACCGCCAGCTTGCCGCGGCCGATGACCTCCCGCGCCTCGGCGGGCGTGGTCACGATGCGATACCACCCCTTGCCCCGCCCGCCACTGCGCGCGTCGATGAACGCCTCCAGCGCGCGCGCGCCAGCGACCTGCCGCCCGATCGAGTCCATGTCATCGCAGGCGATCTTCAGGTCGGGCGGCGGCGGCGGATGGAAGCCGGCCAGCACCTGACCGACCATCGCCGCATAGCCGGCGGCGACGGTGACCTTGCTGGCATAGCAGAGCAGCTCGTTGTCGACCGCGAGTTGCACCTGCAGGCGCAGCCCACCCCGCCAGGCACGCTCGATCCACTTGTAGTACATCTGCTGGTGATTGACGTTGTTCCATGCCGGCCACGCAGCGAAGCCCGGCGCGCCCTCGGTGTCATGCGGCCCATCGTTGTTCGCCAGGCCGATGATGTCGGTCGCCGACGCGGGTCCATGGCTGTAATCGCATATCGGCAGCGCCCCGCGAATGCCATACGGGCTGCTCGCCGCGCCGTGGAACTCATAGCCGCCGAAGCCCAGGTTCGAGAAGACATGGGCATGGGTGTCGGCGATGCCAAAGACCGGCCCGCTCTGCGGCGGCGGCTCGACGTTGGTGGCGATGTCGGCGTCGAACGTCGGATCGCAGGCGCAGTTGTTGGTCGGCTCAAGCTGCCAGACCTCCCACTCGCGACGCTCGCCCTTGGTGGTGACCACGCCGTCGAGCACCCGGTCCGCCGACAACCAGGCGCTGTGCTTGGGGTTCTTCAGCGAGAAGCGATTGCCACCGAGCGACTCGGCCTGCCACTCTTCCCAGGGCCCGGGCAGCCATGCCGATTGCACGATGCCGCCATCCCGCGCCGAGACATAGGCCCCCTTCTCGTTCTGGATGAGCACGGTGTTGTTGTGGGTGCGCACCACGCAGAAGCGCTCCCAGTCCTTCACCTCGGTCCGGTTGGCGTTGTACAACGGCAGGCCGCCGTGGGTCAGGTACTTGCCGGTCGACTCGGCTTTGAGCGCGTAGCAGCCGGTCGCCGGCGGCGCCTGGCCCGCGGCGGTCAATGGCAGCGCCAACAACGCGCCGACGACCAGCCATGGCATGGATCGAAACATCGTCCCCTCCTCTGATGGGTCATGAGACCAGCGGCACAGATGCGCCAACCATAGCGCCAGCCCCCCAGCCTGGCATTGGACCGACTTCGAACACGGCCTCGAACTAATTCGAGGTGCTCGGCGCCAAGCGAG
>JAGQJJ010000424.1:240-4658 GCA_020430675.1 Myxococcales bacterium | reverse complement strand
CGTCTGATGTCATCCTCGGCCGCGAAGCCCAGGGGCAGCAGCGTCGGCGCGGCGTCGACCAGCTCGACCACCCGGGCATATCGCGGCAGCGCGGCGACGATGGGCGCCAGCGCGGGCGCCATCTTGCACGGCGCGGCGGCGTGGCGGTGGGCGAAGGCGAAGTCGTCGGCGACCAGGTCGTGGTACAGCTCAAGCCGCCCGCCCGTCTTCAGGTCGGGCTCGGCCCGCAGCGCCAGGCGAAACGGCGTGCGCACGCGCAGCTCGGCGGCCAGGAGCGCCGCGTCATCGCCGACGCCATCCTCGTGATAGACGTTGTACAGATCGGCCTCGGTGCCGAGCAGGCCGCGCAGGAACGGGGCCATGATCTCGAGGCTGATGGCGCGCGGGGTGGGGAAGAAGCCCGCCGTCGCCATGGTGAACGCCTGCTGCTCGTCGAGCGCGATCTGCCCGCCGCTGTTGACCAGCCGCTGCGCCTGCCACCACCACGAGTCGGACGCGCAGTCGTTGCCGTAGGCGTAGCGCGCCAGCGTCAAAAAGCTGCCCGCCTCGCCGCGCACATAGTCGGCGTAGGCCCGCCAGAGCTGCGCCGCTTCGTCGGCCGGGCGGTGGCGCGCGGTATTGAAGGTATAGGCCGCGCGGTGGCCGCTCTGCATGGCCAGCGTGACGCCGCTCGCCAGGATGGGATCGACGAAGATCGCCGCGTCGCCCGCCGCCGCGTAGCCCGGGCCCACCGGCTCGCGCGCCCAGGACGACCAGTCGCGGTGCGCGGCGACGCGGCGGCCGTTGGGCAGCACGTCATCGCGCAGCGTGGCGTTTTTCAACAGCGGCGCGACCTCGGGGCAGGCTTCGACGCACTCCCAGAAGAAGGCCAGGAGATCGACCGACTTGAGGCGATCGCGGAAGTGCGCGGTGTGGGTGACCACGCCCACGCTCATCAGGTCGTCTTCGATGGGGATGTACCAGATCCACCCCATCGGCACGCTGGCGATGAAGACCGTGGTCGCCTCGTGGCTGCCGCGGTAGAGCACCTTCCAGTCGGCGCCGCTGAAATAGCCCGCGACCGCAAAATTGGCCATCTGCGGGTCGTACTCGCGCTGCCCGCGGGTCACGAAGCCGCCCATGCCGGCGGCGTCGAGCACGAATGGCGTCTCGATGCGACCCGAGCTGCCCTGGTCGTCGCTCCAGTCGACCGCGGTGATGGCCCCGTTTTCATCGCGCAGAACGCCGGTCGCTTTGGTGCCCTCGCGCACCTCGGCGCCGAACTTGCGCGCGTTCTCCAGCAGCAGGTGGTCGAAGCGGTCGCGGCGCACATTGATGGCCGACAACGGAAAATCGCGGCGCATCTCGGTGCGCATCAGCGCGCTGAAGTCCTGCCCGACCACGTTGATCACGCCGCGGTCGTCTTCGCAGTAATCGCCGATTTGCAGGTAGTCCGCATTCCAGGGGCTGCGGTTGCGGCCCCACACGAACGTGATGCCCACCTTGCGCACGAAGCGGCCGTCGTAGAGCGTGTCGAACAGCTCCAGGTCGCGGAAGACGCCGTTGATGACCGGGATGGTCGACTCGCCGATGTGATAGCGCGGGTGCCGATCCCGATCCAGGACGGTCACTTTCAGCTCGGGCGCGTACTTCTTGACGATGGTGGCGAACGTGCTGCCCGCCGGTCCGCCGCCAATGACTATGCAGTCTCTTTTTTCGACCCCCAAACGGACGTCCTCCTCCGGCAAGGCGGCGATCAGAGTATACGGCCGCCGCGCTCGCGACAAATCGCGGGGCCTCGGCCGAGCCGTCCGGCGAGGAAGATGCCCGCCGCGGTCGGTGCGCTTCGCGCGCTTGTCACCGCGAGGTTGAGCCCGGGGCGCCCGGCCGGCATGATGGGGAGACGACCGACGCGGAGGCAGCCGATGTCGCTCCAACTCCCCTGGCGTTCGATGTTGGTGGCGTTGCTTCTGGGCGGTTGCCTGCCCGATCTGCCCCCGATCGACAAAAGCGACGCCGCCGACGGCGCCGCGATGCCCGGCGATGCCGCCCGCGAGCCGGTCGATGGCCGCGCGCCGCCCCCCGATCGCCTGCTCGTCGACGAGGGCACGCCCATCGATCGGGGACCGCCGGTCATGGATCGGGGTCCGGTTGTGGACCAAGGCCTGCCGCCCATCGATCGGGGGCCGCCTGAGGTGGACGAGGGCCCACCACCGGTTGACCGCGGTCTGCCGCCGGTCGATGAGGGCCCGCCGCCGGTCGATGAGGGCCCGCCGCCGGTCGATGAGGGCCCGCCCGACGGGCCGGTGCGATGCCGGGGCGAGGCCGCGCCGCCGTGCAATGGCTGCCCCGCCGGAACCGAGTTGCCCGACGGCTGGGTCTGCGTGCCCGCCGGCGAGTTCATCATGGGCGTCAGCGACGCCTTGCGCGCCGCCGACCGCCTCAATACCCGCGACTTCGAGATCCCCCAGCGTAGGGTCCGCATCAGCCGCGCGCTCTTGGTGCGGTCCAAGCTGATCACCCGCGCCGAGTGGCGGGCGGCGTTTGGCAACGACCCGAATGCGTCGGTGCAAGCGCCCTGCGACGACTGCGCGGCGAGCTGGACTTCGTGGTTCGACGCCCTGGCCTACGCCAACGAGGCTTCGCGCGCCCTGGGGCTGCCCGAGTGCTTCCGCCTCAGCCACTGCCAGGGCACATTGGGCGTCGGCCCCCTTGAGGACCAAGGACGAGGCTATGCCTGTGACGATGACGTCGCCTGGGACCGTGCGTGCCCGGGCGTACGCCTGGCCACCGAGGCCGAGTGGGAGTACTTCACCCGGGCCGGCACCTCTACGATCTTCTGGTCCGGCGACGAACCCGCGGACCTGGCGCGCGTGGATTGGTACGGCGGCAACAGCGGACACCAACCGCGACCCGTCGCCCGCAAGCCGCCCAACCCTTGGGGCTTGTACGACGTGCACGGCAGCGTCGAGGAGTGGACGCTTGACGCTTACGCCGCCGACTTCTACGGGGAACGCGCCGCCATCGTCGGCGAAAACGCGGACGTGGATCCGTTTGCCGTGGTCCCAGGCGGAAGCAGCCGGGTCGCGCGCAGCTGTGACTACGAGGAGGCCAGCGAACTGACGGCGCCTCGATGTGGCTCCGCAGCGCGCGGGTGGGCGCGCATCGATACGGCCTTGGCTCGGACGGGCATCCGCCTTGTCCGCCTGCTGCCGGCGCCCTGAAGGCGGTCAGAAGCGCCCGGAGAGCATCACCTGACCCGGGGCGATGACAGCCTGGACCGGAACGGCGGCGTCAGCATCGCTCAGCAAATACAGCGTGACGCCGGTGGCGACCAGGGCGCCGCTGGTGGCGAGCAAGGCGTAGAAGCCCGTCGCGTTGCGCGCGTACTCATCGCGCAGCCTCTGATCAGTGCGGATGCGCGGGTCGTCGACCAGGTCGACCTGCTCCGAGTAGAACCACAGCGCCCCGCCGGCCGCCGCCACTGCGCCGACCCCGCAGGCGGCGATCCAGGCCCACGGGCGCCCACCGATCGGGGCGCTGTGCGTGATCTGCGCCTTGCCGTTGTGGACCCAGGGCGACGGTGGGTTGGCCGTCAGCCGACGTCCGGCGACGACCTCGACGCGAAACCGAGAGGGCGGCCCCTTGGCCTGAAGCCAGATGGCCGCGTGCTCGCCACTCGGCAGCCGGTCCCATCGAGCGGGGCACGGCTGCTTGCCGAAACCCTCGACCTTGACCTCGCCCGGCGCGGCGCAGTCGATCTCGATCGCGCCGATGCGCGTCCGCTCGATGCGCGCGACCTCGTCGGGCACGCTCTCCACAAACGGGCGAATCTCGGGGCGTTTCGACTGGCTGTACTTCTCGGCGAACGTCTCCAGCAGGGCGATCGCGCCCAACGGATCGCCGCGTTCGATGTGCTCGCCGACCTCGCAGCGCGTGCGCTCCACCTTCTCGGCCGCGGCCACCGACCGCGCGAGGACCGGGTCGTCCACCGCGTGCACGTCGCGAAGCAGCGAGGCTGCCTCGCAGTGATCGGACGCCGCGCCCGTGCGTCGCCCGCGCTCGGTCAGCGCTTCCGCGAGGTTGAGTCGCAGATAGAAGCGGTCTTCAGCGCACTCGGGCCGGGCCAGCGCTGAGCGGTTGAGGTCGATGGCCTGACCGAGCCGGCCCATCTCGATCGCCCGCAGTCCATCTTGCAGACAATCGGCCATCGCCGCGCCCGTGCCGATCAGCGACAACACCGTGGTGAAAGCAAGGCCCCTCATCGCGCAGGCTTCGTCAGGCACGAGTCGCCGTAGCGGGTGCGGCAACGGTTCTTGAAGACACTGCTCAACTTGTCCCGCTCACGGGCCGATCTGGGGAGCCGGGCCAGCGCCGACTCGGCATCGGGGCACTTGCAGTTGCGCAGCAGGTCTTCGATCTGGCGCGCGAGGGCGGCG
>JAGQJJ010000424.1:0-230 GCA_020430675.1 Myxococcales bacterium | reverse complement strand
TCGATGAGACCTGCATCTGGTGGTTGGTCGAGCGTGCATTGAGCCGGCGCGCCCGACGCCTCGGCGGGTCAGGGGGCACCTCGGTGGCGGTGGTTGGCTTGATGAGCTGCTTCGGCGGGGCGATCGGCGCGCCCCCACCGGGCGAATTGGGCGCAGCTTCCTTGAAGGCGACGGCCGTCACCGGCCCCGTATCTGCGCTCCGCTCGGCCGGCCGCGCCGAGGCGTCGGCC
>JAGQJJ010000423.1 GCA_020430675.1 Myxococcales bacterium | reverse complement strand
CTACGCCCGCGGCCAGACCGGCCAGCAGCTGCTGCTCGGCGCCTACGCGGCGCTGTCGCGGCAGATCGGCAAGGGCACGGTGAAGATGCACAACCGCACCGAGATGCTCGACGTCGTGCTCGTCGACGGTCACGCCAAGGGCATCATCGTCCGCGATCTGATCAGCGGCGAGATCCGCTCGCACGCCGGCGACGCGGTGGTGCTGGCGACCGGCGGCTACGGCAACGTGTTCTACCTGAGCACCAACGCCAAGAACTGCAACGTCACCGCGGCCTGGCGCGCGCACAAGCGCGGCGCCGGCTTCGCCAATCCGTGCTACACGCAGATCCACCCGACCTGCATCCCGGTCAGCGGCGATCACCAGTCGAAGCTGACGCTGATGAGCGAGTCGCTGCGCAACGACGGCCGCGTCTGGGTGCCCAAGCGCGCCGAAGACTGCGCCACCGCGCCGGGCAAGCTGGGCGAAGACGCGCGCGACTACTACCTGGAGCGCAAGTACCCGGCGTTTGGCAACCTGGTGCCCCGCGACATCGCCTCGCGCAGCGCCAAGGAGGTCTGCGACGCCGGCCGCGGGGTCGGGCCCAAGGTCGACGGCAAGGCGCTCGGCGTCTACCTCGACTTCGCCGACGCCATCCGCCGCGACGGGCAGCAGGCCATCGCCGATCGCTACGGCAACCTCTTCGAGATGTACGAGCGCATCACCGGCGAGAACCCGTATCAGACGCCGATGCGCATCTACCCGGCGGTGCACTACACGATGGGCGGGCTGTGGGTCGACTACAACCTCCAGAGCACCATCCCCGGCCTGTTTGTGCTCGGCGAGGCCAACTTCTCCGACCACGGCGCCAACCGCCTCGGCGCCAGCGCGCTGATGCAGGGTCTGGCCGACGGCTACTTCGTGGCCCCTTCGACCATCGCCGATTACCTCGGCCGCGAAGGGCGCGAGCTGGCCAAGGGCCGCCCCGATGACAACACCGCCGAGGTCAAGGCCGCGCGGGGCGAGGTCGACGGCCGCATCAAGAAGCTGCTCGACATCGGCGGCGACCGCTCGCCCGACAGCTTCCACCGCGAGCTGGGCGCGACGATGTGGGAGTTCTGCGGCATGGCTCGCAACGCCGGTGGGCTCAGCGAGGCCATCCAGCGCATCCCCGCGCTGCGCGAAGAGTTCTGGAAGAACCTGCGCGTGCCGGGCTCGGGCGCCGAGTTCAACCAGTCGTTGGAGAAGGCCGGCCGCATCGCCGACTTCTTCGAGCTCGCCGAGCTGATGTGCCGCGACGCGCTGCACCGTGAAGAGTCGTGCGGCGGGCATTTCCGCGAAGAGCACCAGACCCCCGAGGGCGAGGCGCTGCGCCACGACGACAAGTTCACCTACGTGGCCGCGTGGGAGTGGAAGGGCGAAGGCACGACCCAGGCGCTGCACAAAGAGGCGCTTGAGTTCGGCTACGTGAAGCTGGCGCAGAGGAGCTACAAGTAATGCGACTCACCCTGCACGTCTGGCGACAGAAGAACGCAAACGCCGCGGGTCGGTTCGAGAGCTACTCGCTCTCGGATGTCAGCAGCGACAGCTCCTTCCTCGAAATGCTCGACCAGCTCAACGAAGAGCTGATCGCCAAGGGCGCCGATCCGGTCGCGTTCGACCACGACTGCCGCGAGGGCATCTGCGGCATGTGCGGCATGGTCATCAACGGCTTCCCGCACGGCCCGCAGCAGCTGACCACCACCTGCCAGCTGCATATGCGGCAGTTCAAGGACGGCGAGGAGATCTGGATCGAGCCCTGGCGCGCCGGTGCCTTCCCGCTGGTGCGCGACCTGGTGGTCGACCGCGGCGCGTTCGACCGCATCATCCAGGCCGGCGGCTACATCTCGGTCGGCACCGGGCCCGCGCCCGACGCCAATGAGATCCCGATCCCGAAGAAGATCGCCGACAAGGCCTTCGACGCGGCGACCTGCATCGGCTGCGGCGCCTGTGTCGCCGCCTGCCCCAACGCCTCGGCCATGCTGTTCACCGCGGCCAAGATCAGCCACCTGGGCCTCATGCCGCAGGGCCAGCCCGAGCGCGCCGACCGCGTGCGCAATATGGTCGCGCAGATGGACGCCGAGGGCTTTGGCGGGTGCACCAACCACGGCGAGTGCAGCGAAGCCTGCCCCAAGGGCATCGGCCTGGAGTTCATCGCCCGGATGAACCGCGACTTCATCAAGGCCATGCTCACCGAGGGCGATACCGTGCGCGCCCGCGGCTGACCGACCGGGTCAGCCGCGACGCTTGATGAAAGCTTCGATCGCCGCGCAGACCGGCGCCACCCGCACCAGCGGGGCCAGGTGGCCGGCGCGCTCGATCATCACCAGCTCGACATCGGGAAGCAGCTCGGCGAGCTGCCGCGACATGCAGCGCCCCGCCGCCGTCGTGCGGTCGCCGTGCAGCACCAGCGTCGGCCGGTCGACCGCGGCAAACTGCGCGATCATCTCTTCGGGCTCGGTGAGCAGCGAGCGCACCTCGGCGAAGACCTTGCGCCCCACCGCGCGCAGGGCGTCGCGCTGCACCGGCAGCATCACGTCCCAGAACGCCGCCTGGCTCCAGTAATCGACGAAGGTCGCCAGCCACTCATCTTCGCCGGCGCGCTTCGGGTCGAGGTAGTCGCTGTGGTCGAAGCGGCGCAGCTCGGCGCGGGCCGGCCGGTCGCCGCGGGCGCGCACCAGCGAGAAGACGGTCGGCTCGTATAGCGAGAGCGTCGCCACCTTCTCGGGCCAGCGCAGGGCGGCCCGCAACGCGCAGCCGCCGCCGAACGAGTGCCCGACCAGGTGCACCGGCTGCGCGGCCATGTCGAGCATCTCGCCGATCAGCGCGACCTCGTCTTCGACCGTCCACGTGGCCTCATCAAACGGGCCCGAGGCGCCATAGCCGAGCAGGTTCGGCGCCAACAGCCGGAACTTGTCACGCCAGGTCGCAAAGACCCGGTTCCAGCGCTTTGCGCCCATGCCCGAGGCGTGCACCAGCACCACCGGTGCGCCCGCGCCCGCCTCGAAGAGCTCGATGACGCCCTTGGTCGTGATGCGTTGGCTTGGGATCATGCGCGCTTCCAGCGTTCGGCCGAGGCCAGGGCCGGCTGACGCCCGGCGGCGATGCGGCGGGCGTCGGCCGCGCCGACCCGCGGGATCAGCACCAGCGCGACGGTCATCAACGCCAGCCCGGCGATGACGTCGATCGCGTAATGCCAGCGCAGATAGAGCGTGGCGATCACGATCTGGGTCGCCGAGAACACCGCCAGCCCGGCCAGCACGCGCCGCGACGGGGGCCGCTCGTGCCGCGTTCGCCACAGATGCAGCGCGATGAACGTCGACAGCGCCGTGTGCAGCGAGGGGAAGATGTCGAGCATGGGCCCGGCGCCAGCGACCATGTCCAGCACCAGACGCCAGACCGGCCCGCCGGTCAGCGGCGCGTCAAAGGGCAGGGCGGCGTAGGGCCCGCGGCCGGGCACCAGCGCGTAGGTCGCCTGCCCGATGGTGTCGATGAGCACGATGCCGATGACCCGCTCGCTGGTGACGCGGTCGCCGCCGCGAAAGACCGGGGGGATGACCGCCAGGATGAGCATGAAAAAGTAGCTGAAATAAAAGAACGCCAGCCACTCGGTCAGCACCGGGTGGGCGAAGCGTTCCAGCCACTGCGCGGGCACGACGCCGAACAGCGAGCGGTCGAGGGCGGCGAGCTCGGCGTCGCGCATCACCGGCTGAATCGCCACCAGCGCGTGGCGCAGGCCGACGAGGAAGACGCCGAGGATGGCGACCAGCACCGTCGACCGATAGACCATGCCTCTCCACGCCGTGCGCAGCAGCTCGCCGCGCACCAGCAGGATGCCGGTCACGCAGATCGCCAACGCCAGACCGAAGACGACCAGCGCAAACGTGCGCTCGCCACTCGGCGGGGCCATGCCGACGCGCACGCAATAGAAGGTCAGATAAGCGACCACGACCCCGTCGAGCCAGTGCACGTTTCGTCGAAGCCGAGCCCAGAGTCCGTCTTGCGTCATCGTTCCACCCGTCGCGAAGCGCCGAGGATGGCGCAGCTTGGCGCGATCGACAAGCCGCACGTCATCGCAGGGCTCGCGATCCGACAAGCACCCGCGGTACTCTGCCCGCCGAGGCGTCGACGTGGCCTTGGATCGAGGCCCCGCCCGGCGTATGAAGGGGAGGAACCGCGCCGCCCGGCGCGGCGCGACGTTCGGAACGGCGCATGGCGAAGCACGCGGTCGACAAGAAGCTGGAAGGGCGCCTCTTCGACCTGCTCGAAGCGCGCACCCGCATCCGCCTGGGTCAGCTTGTCCAGATTCGCCGGCGGGCCCGCGACCGGGGCCGCACCATGCTTCAGGTGGCCCTCGATGCCGGCCTGGTCGAGCCGGTGCTCGCCCGCCGGCTGGCGCAGGAGGCCGGGCTGCCCGACCCGTTTGAGGGCGAAGAGCAGAACATCTCGAACAGCGCGCCGAGCGACGACTCGATGAGCGACTCGATGTTCGACTCGATGGTCGACGCGCCGCCCGATGTGGCCCGCCGCACCCGCGGCTCGGCCCCGCCGTCCGTCTCGCCACCCGAAGGGGCCCGCCGGGCGCGCGCTTCGGCGCCGCCGGCCGGCTCGCCGCCGCCGATGCCCATCCTGCGCGCCCCGCCCGCCG
>JAGQJJ010000422.1 GCA_020430675.1 Myxococcales bacterium | reverse complement strand
GTCGCCCTCGGCGGCGGCCCAGAGCAGCTCCACCACCGCCAGATCGTCGCCGTGATCGGCGCCGGCCACATGCCGGCCGGCCGGGTCGGCGACCGGGTGATGCGGCTCGCCGTCCTTGGCGCCATACCGCTCGAGCAGCGCGGCGGCCTCTTCATGGCCCGCCGAGCGCGCGTCGTTGAGCGGCCGGCCGCCCCACCGATCGGGCTCGTTGGGATCCACGCCGTGATCGAGCAGGAACCGCAGCGCGTCGAGGTGGCCCTCGGCCGCGGCCAGGTGCATCGGCGCCCGCAGGTCATAATCGCCCTTGCGCAGATCGACCTGCTCTTCGGCCAGGCGATTGAGCGCGCGCACGTCACCCTTGCCGGCCGCCCAGAGCGCGTCGGCGGTCAGCGAGGCGCGCCACCGCGCGATGGGCAGGTGCGGGTCGATGCGGTCGCCGCCGGTGGTCACGCCGTCGTACAGGTGCAGCCGGTACTGCGCGACGAGCCGCTTGGCCATCTCGACGCCGCGGGCGCTGTTGCCCTGAACGTCGAGGCGCGGCGAGAAGATGCAGACGCCCATCAGGCGGGGCACGACGAGCATGACGCCGCCGCCGACGCCGCTCTTGGCCGGCAGGCCGATGGTGTAGCAGAAGTCGCCGCTGCCATCGTACATGCCGCACATCTGCATCAGCGACAGGCAGGAGCGCACCGTCGACTGCGCGAGCACGCGCTCCTGGGTGGTCGGGCAGACGCCGCCGTTGGCCAGACTGGCGGCCACGGTCGCCATCTGCACCGCGTTCATCTCAAGCGAGCACGTCGCGAAGTACATCTTCAGCGCGTCGATGACAGCCTGCTCGATGACAAACTCGTAGTCATCGGGGTCGTCGGCGCAGCCATCGGGCGGCAGGTCGGCCAGGGCTTCGGGCAGCTTGCCGGTGGCGCGCAGCAGGTAGCCGAGCGCCAGATTGTTGAAGCCGGTGAAGTTCTCCTGCCGCGCCATCTCTTTGTTGAAGCGCGGCCACCCGTCGCGGCCCTGGGCGCCGGTGCCCATCAGGCGCGCCCACTGCGCGCGCACATGCTGCAAGCGATCCTTGAAGGGCTCACCCGAGCGGACGAGCGCCGCGGTCATCACGGCGCCCGCGTTGATCATCGGGTTGAACGGGATCTCGGGAAACTCGCCGTGCGCCGTGCGCTGCCGGTCGAGCAGCTTCATCAGGTAGCGGTCGTTGAACGCGCGCCCCGACGGCTCCTTGCCGACATGCTCGTGCACATCGGCGGCGCCCCGCTCCTCGACCGCAAAGCAGTAGTTGAGCGGCTTGCACATCGACTGGATCGAGAAGTCCTGCTCGACGTCGCCCCGCGAGTAGATCTGGCCGTCGATCGTGACCACCGCGACGCCGAACTTCTCCGGCTCGGCGGCGGCGAGCGGCGGGATGTAATCGGCTTGCTTGCCGCTCGTGTTCTTGTGCGTCTCGTCGAACATCTCATCGAGATGGCGCGAGAGGTCGGCGAAGTCGGGCACGGCCAGGCCGCCCTGCAACGCCCGCTCGACGAGAATGCCCGCGCTGCCGAGCATGCCTTCAAAGGCATCGGCGTGCAGCTCATCGTCGCTGCTGAGCTCGTCGAACAGCGCGGCGACCCGCTCATCGGTCGGCTCGAGGCCCGAGTTGATGAGCGCGTCGCGCAGCGCCGACCGCGGCACCCGGCCATCGCCGTCGTCATCGAGGGCAAAGAAGATGCGCTGGGCGCGGCTCATGGGTTCGATCGTCGAATGGTCTTTCAAGGGTCCTGTCCTTTGCGGTCGACGCAGCCCATCGCACGGATGCCGCGCGTGGGTCCCAGGATGAAGTCAGTCATCGCATCACCCGAAGCCAACGCCGGGCCCGATGCGCGTCCCGCGGTCAGGCGTGCGCTTCGGCGCTGGGCCCCGCCTCGGCGTGGTCAAGCGCGTAGCCACGCTCGCCGTGCAGCTCGTCGAGGCCCTGCTGCTCCTCGGCGGCCGACACCCGCAGACCGACGGTCGCGTTGAGCACCTTGGCGATGATGAGGGTGACGACAAATGAGTAGCCCGCGACGACAACCACGCCGACGAGCTGATTGAGCGCCAGCCGCGGCTCGCCGCCCTCGAAGAGCCCGGCGTGTTCGCCGATCGCCGCCGAGGCAAACAGCCCGGTGGCGATGGCGCCAAACGCGCCGCCGACCCCGTGCAGGCCGAAGGCGTCGAGCGAGTCGTCGACCTTGAGGCGGTTCTTGAGCTGCACGCCGAAATAGCAGACGGCGCCGGCCCCGAAGCCGATGATCAAGGCGCCGGGCAGCTCGACGAAGCCGCAGGCCGGGGTGATGCCCACCAGCCCGGCGACCGCGCCCGAGGCGGTGCCCAGCAGGGTGATGCGCCCGGAGTGCACGCGCTCGACCACCATCCACGACAGCGCCGCGCAGGCAGCGGCGATATGGGTCAGCACAAAGGCATGGGTCGCGCCGCCGCCCGAGGCCAGGGCGCTGCCGCCGTTGAAGCCGAACCAGCCGAACCACAGCAGGCCCGCGCCCAGCAGGGTCAGCGGCAGGTTATGCGGCTGATGCGCCGTGTCGCCCTCGGTTTTGCGCTTGCCGAGCACCAGCGCCATGGTCAGGCCGGCAACGCCCGAGCTGATATGCACCACGGTGCCACCGGCGAAGTCGAGGGCATGCCATTGGCTGCCCGCGCTGAGCCAGCCGCCCGGCCCCCAGACCCAGTGGCAGATCGGGGTGTAGACCAGCAGCGACCAGGCGAGCGTGAAGCCCACAAACGCCCGGAACTTGATGCGCTCGGCGAAGGCGCCGCTGATGATCGCCGGGGTGATGATGGCAAACATGAGCTGGAACAGCATGAAGATGTCATGCGGGATGGTGGCCGCCGCCGGCCCCGCTTCGGCGCCTACGCCGGCGAGGAAGGCATACTCGAAGCCACCGATGAAGGGGTTGCCCTCCGAGAAGGCCAGCGAGTAGCCGATGGTGACCCACAGAATGGTGATCAGGCTGATGCACACGAAGCTGTGCATCAGGGTCGACAGCACGTTCTTGGCGCGCACCATGCCGCCATAGAACAGGGCCAGGCCGGGCGTCATCAGCAGCACCAGCGCGGCCGAGACCATCACCCACGCGGTGTCGGCGCCGTCGACGGGGCCGGGCGCCGGGGGCGCTGCGGCGGTCTCGGCGGCGGCCTGCGCGGCGACCAGGAGAGGCACAAAAAAGGCGGCGGCGGTGCGAAGTCGGCGAAGCATGGTGGGTGGACTCCCTTTCGCTTGGAGGGTGGCGCGAGGAGGGTCGACCGCGCTGCCCGCAGCGCGGTCGGCTGCTTCACGGCGATGGGCGGCGCGGTCAGTCGATGCCGCAGACGGTGCGCAGCAGACGCGAGGCGATCTGATAGGGGTCGGCGTTGGCGTTGGGGCGCCGGTCTTCGAGGTAGCCATGGCCCTGCTCGGCCACATGCCGCGGGATGCGAATCGAGGCGGTGCGGTCCGAGACGCCGTAGCGGAACTCGCTGTAGTGGGCGGTCTCGTGCGCGCCCGTCAGGCGGTCTTCATACCGATCGCCATAGACCGCGAGGTGCTCGCCGGCCTTCTTGCCGATGGCCATGCAGGCGTCTTCGATCGCGCCGATGCCGCCCTCGGCGCGCATCGCGCCGGTCGAGAAGTTGGTGTGCATGCCGGCGCCGTTCCAGTCGCCCTTGGCCGGCTTGGCGGCGAACGACACGCCGACGCCGAATTCTTCGCCGGTGCGCTGGAGGATCCAGCGCGCGAACCAGACGTGGTCGCCGCCCATCAGCGGCCCGACCGGCCCGACCTGCACCTCGGCCTGACCGGGCATGACCTCCCAGTTGACGCCCGAGATGTGCACGCCCGCATCGAGGCAGTTCTGCATGAACGCCTCGTAAACCGGGCGCCCGACGATGTTCTGCACGCCCACCGCGCAGTAATACGGCCCTTGGGGCGCGGGGTAGCCGTCGTCGGGGAAGCCGAGCGGCCGCCCGGTCGGGCGCACGAAGGTGTACTCCTGCTCAAAGCCAAAGAGCGCATCGGCGCGGGCGGCGCCCAGATCGAGCACCTTGCGCAGCTCGGACCGGCGGTTCGAGACATGGGGCTCGCCGGTCGCGCCGACAAAGACCTCGGTCATGACCAGGTAATGGCCCTTGCGGAAGGGGTCGCGTACGGCCGAGACCGGCTTGAGCACGATGTCGGAGTCGCGGCCAGCCGCCTGCTCCGTCGACGAGCCGTCGGCGCCCCACTCGGGGAACCAGTTCATGTCGATCTTGGTGACGTCGCCGACCAGGGTCGACGAGGGCACGTTGGTCTCGTAGATCACCTTGGTCTTCGAACGCAGCGTCGCGGTGGGCCGAACGCCATCGATCCAGATATACTCAGCGAAGATGGGCATGACGGACTCCCTGCCAGATGGCGAGCCGAGGCTCGTGGGCGCGTGAAGCGAGAGGCCTGATCACCCTCGACCACGCTTGACATCAGCTCGATACACCGTCCGTGCGGGTCTCCCCATCATGAAGATCCGCATCCGATCTACGGGATTTCCTGAGCCCGATCCCCGAGCCAACGTCTCGACACGCGATCCCCGCTCCTCTAGCAGAACCCGGGGAAAGTATCCGTCGCGAGCCAGTCGAGGCGCCGACAGCGGCAAGGCGCGAACCCGAAGGCGT
>JAGQJJ010000421.1 GCA_020430675.1 Myxococcales bacterium | reverse complement strand
GATCTGCCCGCGTGGATGGGCGCGCTGCGCGACCGCTTCCTCAAGACCGACACCAGCCAGTTCGTCCTGCACGGCAACGTGCACGACCTGGTCTACAGCGGCGGTCGCGTCTGGAGCATGCCCGGCTTCCTCGACGCCTTCTTCGTGCCGAGCCGCAAGCTGGTGGTGCACTACGATCCGGGCCGTGGGCTGTGGTTCCCCGATACCGAGACCGCGGCGCGCGCGGCGCTGGCGCTGGTGGCCCAGGGCTGGCTGTCAGAAGCCAAGGTGGCGCCGCGCGGGCTCGACAAGACGCCGCGGGCGGCGCTGGCGCGCAATCTGGCCGATCAGATCGGCAATGAGCGCGATCCCGAGACGGCATTGGCGCTGATCGAAGCGCTGCTGGTGACGCCCGATGTGCCGACGGCGGCGATCATCCACTACGCCGAGCTGGCGGCGCCCGATGGCACGGCCTCGTCGCTGGGCTTCTCGGATCGCACCACGGCGGCGCGGCTGCACCGCTGGAGCCTGTCGGATGAGATCGTGCGCGGCGACAACCTGGTGCTGATGCTGGTCGGCGCGCTGTCGGAGCTGGCGCGGCGGGTGACGCGCAATCCGCGGGTGGGCGCGCTGAACGTGCCGCTGCCCGAGTCACTCGATCGGGCGCGCTTTCTGGCGCAGATCCAGCCGGGGCTCGATCCCGATCGCGGCGAGACGCTGACCCGCATCACCGCGGGTTTGCAGCTTCGGCAGATTCAGGATCTGGTCGCGCCCAAGCTGCCGGCCGATCCGGCGACGCCGCCGGCGGCGGATGAGGCGCGGGCGGTGTTCAGCGGGCCGCCGCCGCTGCCGGTGGCGCGCATCGCCGAGCGCAAGAAAGAGATTCTGGAGCAGGAGTGCTTCGGGCTGATCGAGGTGCTGCACCCCGATCATGGCTTCGACGCGGTCGGCGGCATGGATCCGATCAAAGGCGTGCTGGCCCGCGTGGCAGCCCATATGCGCGCCGGGCGGCGGGCGCAGGTGCCGATGGGCGTGCTCTTTGTCGGGCCGATGGGCACCGGCAAGAGCTTTCTGGCCGAGGCGTTTGCGCGCGAGAGCGGGCTGGCGGCGGTCAAGCTCAAGAACTTCCGCGATAAGTGGGTGGGCAGCACCGAGGCCAATCTGGAGAAGGTGCTCAACGTCATCGAGGGGCTGGGCGAGATCCTGGTCATGATCGACGAGGGCGATCGCTCGATCGGCGGCGGCGGCGAGAGCGATGGCGGCGTGAACAGCCGGGTCATGGCCCGGCTCAAGGAGTTCATGTCCGACCCGACCCATCGCGGGCGCATCATCTTCGTGATGATGACCAACCGACCCGACAAGCTCGACACCGACATGAAGCGGCCGGGACGCTTCGACCTGAAGATCCCGTTCTTCTCGCCGCAGAACGCGGCCGAGCGGGCGGCGATCGTGCGGGCGGTGATCCGGCGGCACAAGATCAACGCCGAGCTGCCTGATGACGTGCTGCTGCCGCTGCTCGAAGGGCTCGACGGCTACGCGGCGGCCGATCTGGAGGCGCTGGTGCTGCTGGCGTACGACGATCTGCAGAGCGGTGAGCTGCCCGAGGGCCTCGCCGAGGTGCCCGATCGGCTGACGGCGCCGTTCATGCGGCGGGCGGCGGCCGACTTCATGCCGACGCGCGAGACGGCGATGATCGAGTACATGGAGCTTTTGGCGGTGCATGAGGCGAGCAATCGGCGCCTTTTGCCGCCGCGCTTCCGCGACATCGGGGTGGGCGAGTTGAACGCGCTGCTCGCCGAGGCGCGGTCGACGCTGGCGCGCGAGAAGGCCTGATCAGCGTCTCTCGGCGGCGAGGATCAGGCCGGAGCGGGGCAGGACAAAGAGGGTGACCGTGTCGCGGGCGCCCAGGGCTTTGCAGACGCCCTGTCGGTCGAGCAGGCGTTTGCCGTCGAGCCAGACCCAGTAGATCGTCTCGCCATAAGCGTTGTCGACCGCGTCGATGCGGGTCAGCGTGCCTTCGCGGCGCTGCTTCTGGCCGGCGGCGATGTCGGCGGCGAGGCGGCGCACGAGGCCCCAGCCGAAGAACCAAATCATCAGGACGAGGACCAGCGCGGTGGCGCCGATGATCGACCAGCCGATGAGCGGGTCGTGGCGCAGCGTGCGCGTCATCTTGAAGCTCGCCCAGAGGGCAAACAGCAGCAGGGCGCCGCCGCAGATGCTGGTGAAGATCAGCGCAATGCGACGGCGGGCGGTGAGCATTTCGCGGGCCTGGGCGCGCTCTTGGTCGGTCAGCGGTTCGTTGGTCATGCGGGGTCCGGGGGCTCGGCGAAGAAGTCGGCGGCGTCGTGGTAGCGGAAGCCACAGGCGGCGGCAAAGCGGGCGTCGCTGGGCAGATCGCCGACAAACAGGCAGGCGGCCGGGTCGAGGTGGTGGCGCTCGATGAACTCGACGCCGAAGCCGGGCATGGGCTTGCGGCAGAAGCATTTGGGCGCGCCGGCGGGGTGCGGGCAGTAACGCAGCTCGAGGTCGAGGCCGAGCTGGCGGTGCGTCTCGGCGAAGCAGGCTTCGGCGGCCTCGGGGGTGAGCGTGCCGGCGGCGATGCCCGATTGGTTGCTGACGCCGAGCAGGCGCCAGCCGGCGTCGCGGAAGCGTTGCAGGATCTCGGCGCGGCCGGGCAGCACCTGCACCTCTTCGGGGCGCGTGGGGTACGGGTGGCGGCCGGTCGAGATGCGCAGGGTGCCGTCGTAGTCGAGCAGCAGCGCGCGGTGGCGGTATTCGGGGCCGAGCACGCGGGCGTAGGGCACGCGCTCGACGGCGGCGAAGCCTTCCTCGACGGTGGGCGGCTCGAAGCTGCGCTGGTAGGTGCTGATGACAACGGGCGGGAAGGTATTGGGCGCGTCGGGGTCGGCTCTTTGCAGTTCGCGCGGGTCGAGGTGGCGGCCGTAGCGGGCGAGCAGGCGGCGGGCGGCGTTGAACTGCGCCGCCTCTTCGGGCGCGTCGAGCCAGACGGCGCGGGTGGGCAGATTCAGTTCGGCGCAGCGGGTCAGCAGCGCGGCCCGTGACTTGCGGGTGCCGTAGGTGTTGTCGAGCACGAAGTGGCGGGCACCGGTTTCGTGGGCGCGGGCGAGCAGCGGCACGAGCTGGTCGAGGGTGCCGCCGAGGTCGTCGCGGTTGAGGCGCACGTAGCCGCGGTCGACCAGGGGCTGCACGCGGCTCGATTTGCCGGCGGCGGGCGAACCGAGCAGCAGCACGGCCTCGGCTTCGGCGGGTGGCGGCGCGGTGAGCGGCGGGCGCTGGGTGGCCAGCTCGGGGAAGGCGGCGTCGAGACGGGCCAGCTCGGCGGCGTCGAGCGGCAGGGTGAGCGCGGCGGCGCTGTGGGCGACGCTCTCGACGCGGGTGGCGCCGGGGATGGGGCACGAGGCCGGCGGCGAGCAGGGCGGCGAGCGCGACGGTCGAGGGTTCAACGCCGCGGGCGGCGGCCAGGGCGCGCAGGGTGGCCTCGCGGGCGGCGCGGTCGCGGCGGCGGTGGCCGCCGAGGGGGCTATGGGCGATGAGCGTGATGCCGTAGGCGCGGCAGTAGGCGGGCAGGCCGTCGGCGAAGGGTTTGGCGTCGAACGGGCTGGCGGCGACCTGCACGCTGGCGATCGGGGCCACGGCGCGGGCGGCGCGGAGCTGCTCGACGGTGACGTTGCAGAGGCCCAGGTGGCGGATGAGGCCGGCGGCCTGGAGTTCGGCGAGCGCGTCGACGCTCTCGGTGAGCGGGACGCGAGGGTCGATGACGTGGAGCTGCACCAGGTCGATGCGGTCTTTGCCGAGGGCTTCGAGGCTGCGGCGCACGGCCGCCTGCAGGTGGGCGGGGTCGCCGCAGGGCAACCAGCGCGGGCCGCGGCGCAGCAGGCCGGCTTTGGTGGCGACGAGCACGTCGGCCTGTTCGCGGTCGGCGAGCACGGCGGCGATCAGGCGCTCGTTGTGGTGCAGGTGGCTTTCGTCTTCGGCGTAGACGTCGGCGGTGTCGATCAGGCGCAGGCCGGCATCGAGCGCGGCATGCAGGACGCGGCGCGCGGTGGCTTCGCCGGGGCGGCCGGCGGTGGGGAGGCGCATGGCGCCGAGGCCCAGCGGCGGCAGGACGAGGCGGTCGGCGGCGGGGCCGAGGGCGACGTCGGGCCAGCGGAAGCCATGCGTGGGCGCCGCGACCGCGAGCGCCGGGGCGGGCGGGCCGTCGCCGAACAGATCCCAGACGTCGTCTTCGTCCCAGCGCTCGCGCGCCGGCACCGGGCCACCGGCGACGTTGACCACGCGCCACTCGGGGCCGAGGCGGACGGCTTCGGCGGGGGTGCAGATGAGCACCTCGCGGCCGGCGCGCGCGGGGTCGTCGAAGACGCCGAGCAGCCAGTCGCCGGCGATGAGCGCGTCGATGATGGCACGGACGAGCGTGTCGGGCAGGGCGCCGCGCAGGCGGGGCGAGTCGCTCTTGAAGCGGCCGACGTCGCCGTGGGGCAGTTCGAAGGCGTCGGCCAGCTCGCCGTTGCTCAGCGGCGGGGTGACCGCGTCGGCGATCGTGGTCAGGCGGGCGGCGTATTCGGCCTTGAGCGCGGCGCGGCGGGCCTCGGCGCGGGCCTGGGCCTCGCGGCGGGTCGAGGGCGGCCGCAGCCGCTTTCGCGTGCTGGCCCACGGCGAGGAGCACGGTCGCTTCG
>JAGQJJ010000420.1 GCA_020430675.1 Myxococcales bacterium | reverse complement strand
CTCGCGCGCGCCGACACGCCGCCGAGCGTGCTGATCATCGCCACCGACAGCCTGCGCGACGACCGCCTCGGCGTGCACGGCGCGACCCACGCCGACATCACGCCCAACATCGACGCCTTCGCCGCCGGCGCCACCGACCTGCGCAACATGCACGTCGCCACCGCCAGCACGCTCGAGAGCTGGTACACCGCGTTTTCGGGCCGCTTCCCGCCGGCCCATGGCGTGCGCTGGATGTACCCCGACCGCGCCCGCGCCGACGCCGCCGCCGCCGCGCCCGGCCTGCTGCCCCGCATGCTCAGCGCGCGCGGCTGGCACACCGCGGTCGTCTCCGACTGGGCGGGCAACGGCTTCCAGCTCATCGACCAAGGCTTCGCGCACACCCTGGCCAGCGAGCCGCAGACCTTCCGCGCGCTGATGCTCGAGACGGTCATCTGGAGCCACCCCATCTTCCCGCTCTACTTCACCAACCCGCTCGGCGAGTGGTTGGTGCCCGGCGTCGACCGCATCACCAAATACGTGCGCCCCGCGGCGCTGACCGACCGCATGCTGGGCGAGATCGACGCCGCCACCCGCGCCGGCCGGCCGTTCTTCGGGCTGGTCTTCTACAGCACCACGCACCTGCCCTACGCGGCGAGCTACCCCTACAACCTGAAGTACACCGACCCCGCGTACCGCGGCCCGCACCGCTACGAGATCGAGGTCAAGGTGCACACCCTCATTCACGACGGCTTTGCGCCCGACCTGCCGCCGGCGACCATCGCCCATATCCGCGATCTGTACGACGGCGCGGTCAGCGAGTTCGACGCCCATGTCGGCCGACTGCTCGATGGCCTGAAGGCGCGCCGGCTCGATGACCGAACGATCGTCATCATCACCACCGACCATGGCGAAGACCTCTACGACAAAGGCAGCACCCTCGGTCATGGCACCAACTTCTTCGGCGGCGATCAGAGCACGCACATCCCGTTCTTGATCCGCGGCCCCGGCCTGCCCAAAGCGCAGCGCGTCGACGCCATCACCCGCAACGTCGATCTGGCGCCGACCCTGGCCGGGCTGCTCGACGTGCCCCCGGCGCCCGAATGGCAGGGCGTCGACCTGGGCCCGCTGCTGCGCGGCGAAGTCGCCGACCTCAACCTGCTGGCCTTCGCCGAGACCTGCTACCTGTTCTTCCCCAAGCGCCGCATGACCGGGCTGACCGATGCAGAGAAGGACCAGCTCGTCATGGTCGAAGGCGCCGGCGACACCCTGGTCGTCGACCCGACGTTTGACGACAACCTCATCCTGCGTCCTGAGAAGGCCGCCGAGGTCATCGCCGCCAAGGACCGCATGGTGCGCACGCGCCGCTGGAAGCTGATCGAGCTGCCCGGCCGCGACGGGGCCATCCGCCGCCTGTACGACCTGCAAAACGACCCCAAGCAGACGCAGAACCTGGCCGGCCAGGGGCGCGCGATCGAGCGGCAGCTTGCGGAATTGCTGGATCGGTATTGGCAAGGCGACGCCGAAGACGCCCGTTGGCCCGCCGCGCTCGAAGGGGATTAGGGCGCTTTGTCAGCCGCGAGCTGCGCGGCGATCTCATCGCGCACATGTTGATCGGGCCCTGCCGGCTCGACGCCCTCGGCGTAGGCCGCTTGCAGCTTCTTGAACACCGCCGGCTCGGCGCCCAGCTTGCTCAGCACCCGCACCGACGTCGTGCGCGCCAGCCACCACGCCGCGCGGTCGGCGGCCAGATCGGCCAGCGCCGCGATCAGCGCGCCCTTGTCGAACCACGGCGCGTTGGCCGCCAGCTCGGGCTTGGCCGCCCACTCCAGATTGGCCAGCGCCGCCCACGGCGGCGACTGCGCGGTGCGCGGCTTTGCGTTGAGGCGGGCCAGCGTCAGCTCATAGGCCGCCTGGCTCGGTTTTGCGTGCGGCACCGGCGAGGCCCACATGCCGATCAGGCCGCGAAAACACGCCGCGTAGAGCTGATCATCCTTGCCCGGCTCGGCCGTCAGCTTCTCCAGCAGCGGCAGCGCCCGCTCGTCAGCGCGGTCGCCGAGCTGCCGGCACACATAGCGGCGCACCTTGGCCGAGGGATCGGCCTCGACGGCCTTCAGCGCCCGCTCCAGCGTGCCTTCGGTGCCGTCGGCCCAGCGCGCGGTCAGCGCGCCGTAGACCGTCATCCGAATCTGCTCGTCCTCGTGCTCGGCCGCCGACAGCAGCAGCGCCTGCACCTCGGGCGCGCGCCCGATCGACGAGCGCACGACGCGCAGCATGGCGCGCAGCGCGTTGGGATCCTTCTCGACCTTGGCCGCCGCCACCACCGCGCCCCGGCTCTCTTTGCTGGCGCCGAACAGCGAGCCGGTCAGCCGCGCCGCCTGCAGGCGCACCGCCGGGTTTGCATGCGTCAGGTGCTTGCGCCCCAGCGCCGCCAGCTCGTCGGTCTTCTCGCGCAGCAGCACCCCGCGGGCCTCGCGCGCCGCATCAAACGCGCGCCACGCCGGGCACTCGCGGTCGATGCCGTTGACCTTCAGCGCGCAATCGCCCAGCGCCAGCATCAGCGCCTCATACGCTTCGATGCTCATCGAAGGTGTCTTGGCCTCGGCGGTGGCCCGCGCCTGCGCGGCCAGCTCGGCCGACTTCGCCGGGGCCGCCGGCGCTTCGGCCGGGGCGGGCGGCGCTGCCTCTTCACGGCTGCACCCCAGCATGGCCCACCCGGTCAACCCCAGCACAACGAGGCTTCGCATCGCGACTTCTCCCGCCAGTCAACCGCGCGACGTTAGCGTTCCCCGCGTCGCAAGTCGACCGGCATTCCCGCCATCCCGGGGGCTGCGGTATCATCATGAAACCAACAAAAGGAGAGGGCGCATGCTGCACGTGGCCGGCGCTGCCCGCGTCACCGGCCTTCTCGGCCTCTCGTTGACCCTCGCGGGCTGCTTTGTCGACTTTCCCGCGCCCGCCGCGCCCGACGCGCTGCCCGGCCGCGACGCCGCGCCGCGCGACCATGGCCTGGCGTCGGACGGCGGCTTCATCATGGTCGACAGCGCCCCGCCCGACGCCGTGCCCGACCTGGCGCCCGGCGAAGAGGGCTGCAACCAGCTCGACGACGACGGCGACGGCCGCATCGACGAGGGCCTCGGCGTCGGCGAGCCCTGCACGCGCGGCCAGGGCAATTGCATGACCGCCGGCACCCTGCGCTGCAACGCCAACGCGCGCATCGAGTGCAGCGCGCCCCTGCCCGGCGGCGCGCCCGAGCGCTGCGATGGCGTCGACAACGACTGCGACCTGCGCATCGACGAGGGCTTCGACGTCGGCCAGCCGTGCATGGAGGGCATCGGCGTCTGCGAGCAGACCGGCCACAAGATCTGCGACGAGAGCGGCGAGGGCACGCTGTGCACCGTCGTCGGCGGCGACTCGCGCATCGAGACGTGCAATGGTGCCGACGACGACTGCGACACGCTCATCGACGAGGGCCTCTTCGCCGAGCCCTGCCGCATACCCGGCGCCGTGGGCCGCTGCGCCGAGGGCACGCGCGACTGCGATCATGGCCGCTACGGCGAGTGCATGGCGCCGGCCGAGCGCGTCGAGACCTGCGACGGCACCGACGATGATTGCGACGGCCAGGTCGACGAGGGCTTTGACGTGGGCATCGGCTGCCTGGGCCGGCGCGACGCCTGCGAATTCAACAGCGTGCGCTCATGCGCGCCCGACGGCCGCTCGACGATCTGCGCGCCGCCGGAAGAGACCTGCGACGGCTACGACGAAGACTGCGACCTGATGGCCGACGAAGACGCCGCCTGCGGGCCCGATATCGTCGCCGAATGCGACACGTGGCTGCTGTGGGCCGACGTGGGCGGCATGACCGAAGGCAACCGTCAGTCGTGGGGCGACTGCCCCATGCGCAACGCGGCGGTTGATGGCGACGTGCGCTGCGTGCGCGCCCCGACCAATGGTGAGTTTTCGATCTTGCCGCTGCCCGCCGACGAGCGGTGGCGACTGCGACCGGGCCAGCGCATCGGGCTCGCCTTCCGCTGCCCGTTTGAGACCGCCGGCGATTGGATCGACAGCAACTGTTCGATCTACCTCGGCCTCTCGACGCTCGACCCCGGCCCGCAGCCCATCGAAAACTGGGGCCTGTGCCCGACGGTGCCCGCCAGCGAGGTCGAGCCCGTCTGCGTCTCGTCACGGCGCGACGAGAAGTTCAACGCCGTGGTCCTGCCCGATTCCGGCCTCGCGCCGGCCGACGGCCTGCATCTGGGCGTCGCGTTTGTCTGCGATGACAACATGCAGCCCGAGCGGGCGCGCGAGCTGCAACGCTCGGTCGACATCTTCCTCGCGTGGGCCGACGGCCGCTCGGGCGAGCTGGGCGGCGCGAGCTGGGGACCGCCCGACACCGGCTGCCCGACGCTGCAACGCGACGGCGACGGCCCCACCCGCTGCGTGGGCAGCGGCGGCGATGGCCTCTTCCACTCCATCCCGGTGCCGGTCTTCGACACCAATGACCGCCTGGGCATCGCGGTGCGCAGCCGGCGGCGCGCGCCCTGACGCTCAGCCGTCGGGCAGCACAAACGGCGCGCGGTGGAAGCGCTGGCGAAGCGCCTGCAAGGCGCGGCGCACCGTGGGACGCCGCACCAGGGCGCGCTCCCAGGCGTGTTTGCCCGGCAGATCGAGCAGCGCCAGCGCGATCAGCAATGTCAGCAACCCCTGACCGGGCAGCACCAG
>JAGQJJ010000419.1 GCA_020430675.1 Myxococcales bacterium | reverse complement strand
GATGGCGCGCGAGAGGCCGTGGCGGGCCAGGGCGAAGCGCGCCGCGCCGCGCGCGACGGCGACGTCGAGCGCGGTGTGCGCGAGCAGCGTGACCGGGGCGCCGTACCAATGGGCCATCGCGGCTTGCAGGCGCTCGATCAGCGCGGGCGGGGTGAAGACGCCGCCGTTGAGCAGCAACAGGTCGGGGCGCGGCAGGCCGTCGATGACCTCGGCCCCGGCAGCGCGGGCGGCCTCGGCGTGGCGGCGCAGGAAGGCGTTGACATGCCGCGGGATGGCCGGATCGGTCACATACGGCAGCCCGAGCGTGGTCAGGCCGGCGCGGCGGCGCTCGGCGACCTCATCGCGGCCGGTGACCGGCACGAAGCCATCGAGCAGCAGCGTGCTGACCTCATCAGCCGTCAGCGAGACGGTGCGCGTGCCGCCGATCAACCGCGAGCCGCGGCGCTGGATCGAGACCTTGATCTCGGCCGGCGCGTCGTCGGCGAGCAGCGTCTCTTTGGCGCGGCGCGCGGCCTGCACCAGCCGAGCCCACTCGGTCGGGTCGAGCCGCCCGCCGATGCCCGCCTTCTGCTGCAGGTGATGGGCGAGCGCGGCGTCCATATTGTCGCCGCCGAGCATCAGGTGGCCGCCGACGGCGACGCGCTCCAACTCGGGCGCACCCTCTTTTCCGGCTCGCACCCGCACCAGGGTCAGGTCGGTGGTGCCGCCACCGACGTCGACGACCAGCACCAGCCGCGCGCCCGCGAGCAGCGTGGGCAGGTCGGCTTCGTGGGCGCCGATGAAGTCGTAGAACGCCGCCTGCGGCTCTTCGAGCAGGCGCACGCGCGGCAGGCCGGCGGCGGCGGCGGCTTCGACGGTCAGCTCGTTGGCCACCCCGTCGAACGAGGCAGGCACCGTGACCACCACCTCCTGCTCCGCGAGCGGCGCGTTGGGGTGGGCGGCGTCCCAGGCGGCGCGCAGGTGGGCCAGGTAGCGGACCGAGGCGGTGAAGGGCGAGACCTTGGGGATGGCCTCGGGCGCCTCCCAGGGCAGGATGGGCGCGCGGCGATCCACGCCGCCGTGGCAGATCCAGCTCTTGGCCGAAGCGACGAGGCGCACGGGCGTGCTCGCGCCCTGCTCGCGGGCCCACTCGCCGACGATCTCGGGCTCGGGGCCCCAGGGCAGCAGGCGCTGCGCGTCGGTGAACTCGCCGTCAGCCGGCAGGTACAGGAACGACGGCAGCAGCCGCCGCGTGGCCGTCTCGCCCGCGGCGACGAGCTGCGGGATCTCGAAGAGCTGCACATCGGCGCGATCGATCGGGCTGTAGGCCACCGCGCAGTGGGTCGTGCCCAGGTCGATGCCGACGACGAAGCGGGACGGTTCGCTCATCCGATCACTCCACGCGCACGTCGAAGCTGAGCTTCCAACGGCGGCCCGTGCCCTCTTCAACCGCGGCCAGATCGAGCGTGCCCACCTCGGTCACCCGGGCCTGCAGGCGCACCGTGGCGACGTGGCCCTCTTCGCCGTCGAGCACCGTCTCGATGGGCGACAGCTCGTCGAGGGCACCGGGCTCAACCACCGCGCCAGGCGTGTCATGGCGGCGGCTCGACGAGCCGAAGAAGCGGAAGGCCACCGGCTCGCCGACAAACAGGCCCATCGGCTCGGGCAGCCAGGCTTCCGAGCCCTCTTCCATGCCAAACGGCGCGATGCACAGCGCGTCGAGCTGCGGGGGCAGGCCGGGCACGGCGAGGCCGGCGCGCTCGACGCCGACGTAATAGGCCCGCGCGGTGCCGCCGCGGATGCGCACGCCGCCCGCGTGCCGGGCGTGGGCGTAATAGGCGCCGCCGCGGCAGACGGCGAGGTCGGGGTGCACGCCTTCGAGCACCTTGGGCGCGGCGCCGCCCTCGGCTTCGATCCACGCGGTGAGGATGCCGAGGATGCGCTCGCGCAGGATGGGTGAGCGGGTGACGCCGCCGTTGAACAGCACCGCGGTCGGGTGCACGAAGCTGTGCCCCGCGCGCCGGTCGAGCCCCTCGCGGCCGAGGAATGCCGCGAGGTGGCGCGTGATGGCCGCGTCGGTCGCATAGGGCAGGCCCAGCGTGGTGAGGCCGGCGCGGCGGCGGGCCTGCGGGCGGGCGCTGGCGTCAACCTCGGGCAGAAAGCCATGCAGCACGACGGCTTCCAGCTCGGCGCGGCTGAGCGCGGTGCGCAGCGTGCCGCCGATGAGCCGGCTGCCGCGGCCCGCGATGACCAGCGGGTGCTCGTCGGGCCCGGCGTCGCTGAACAACGCCTCCTTGGCCTGCCGGCAGCCGTGGGTCAGCCCGCGCATCTGCCAGTCATCGAGCTTCTTGCCCTCGCCTTCGAGGCGCGCCTTGACCGTGTAGGCCAGGGCCAGGTCCATGTTGTCGCCGCCGAGCAGGATGTGGTCGCCGACCGCGACGCGCTCAAGCTGAAGCTGGCCGTCTTCTTCGCGCACGGCGATCAACGAAAAGTCAGTGGTGCCGCCGCCGATGTCGACCACCAGGAGGGTGTCGCCGACCGAGACCTCCTTGCGCCAGGACGCGCCGCGATCGGCCAGCCAGGCGTAGAGCGCGGCCTGCGGCTCTTCGAGCAGGCGCAGCTCGCCAAGGCCGGCGTCGTGCGCCGCTTCGACCGTCAGCTCGCGGGCGACGGCGTCGAACGAAGCGGGCACGGTGAGCACGACTTCTTGCGATGCGAGCGGCGCGTCGGGGTGCGCGGCGTCCCAGGCGGCGCGCAGGTGGGCGAGATAGCGCGTCGAAGCGGCGACCGGCGAGACCTTCTGCACCACGTCGGGCGCGCCAAAAGGCAGGATGGCCGCGCGCCGATCGACGCCGGTATGGGACAGCCAGCTCTTGGCCGATGAGACCAGCCGCGCCGGCGTGCCCGCGCCGCGATCGCGGGCGAAGCGGCCGATGGCGTCGCCCGAGTCGGCATCCCAGGGCAGCGCCAGCGCGCCTGGCGGCAGCTCGATGGGCGAAGGCAGGTAGAGAAAAGAAGGCAGGAGCGGCTGCGGGGCGACCTCGCCCTGCGCGATGACCTGCGGTACCCCAAAGACCGCGGGCGCGGCGCGCTCGTCGTCGAGCGAAGCGGCGGCCAGGGCGCAGTTGGTCGTGCCCAGATCGATGCCGACCGCAAAGCGCGCGCTCACAGCTCAACCTCGGCCGGCGCCACGATCGAAGCGTCATGGCCCTCGGCCAGCGTCGGCAGCGCGATCGCCGCCACGCGCCAGCCGGCGTGGGCCAGGATGCCACGGAAGGGCGGCTCGCCGACCACGTTGCCGGTCAGGCGATGGCGCGCGGGATCGAAGCCGGCGGGCAGGGTGACCGCGTCGCCCTCGGCCTCGGTGCGAATGCGCTCGAAGCGCACGTACTCGGCGAGGCCGCGCTTGCAGCCCTCATGCACGACGCGGGCGGCGGCGCCGATGTCGGCGTCGGTGAACTCGGCGACGTTCTCTTGCAGAAAGTCGACGAAGCGGCCTTCGCGTTGGAGCAGCGCAAGCAATTGCAGCGCGGCGGTGAGATCGGGGCCGGCGGCTTCATCTTCGACGACGGCCGCTTCAACGACCTCAACCGGCGCCGGGATCGGGGTCACCTCGTCGTTGTCATCGGCGACGGCCGGGGTCGGCGCCGGTGGGGGCAGTTCATCGGCCTCGCCAGCGATCGCGCGCCGCACTCGCTCGGCCAGCGCGCCGTTGAACAACACCTGCCAGGGCAGGATGAGCGCCATCACCAGCCGCGCGCCGAAGCCCAACTTCGCCGTCTGCATCGCGTCCTCCGTCGGCAATCGCGCAAGTGGTGCCACGATGAGCGCGCGCTTGCAACCGGCCTGCCTTCTGGCATCGGCGGATGCCATCGCGATGGCATCGATGAAGTGCCTTCAACCTGCCCGGGCCACGTTGACTGAGGCGCGGGCCACAAGTAGAGTCGTGCTCCCGACTCACGGGAAGGAGACATCATGGCGCTGTTCAACAAGAAGACCGAAGAGAAGCCTGCGGCCGAAGCGACCCCCGCGGCGCCCGGCGAGCCGCGGGCCCTGCCCGGGACGGCGGGTGCGGACGCCATCGTTCGCAAGTGGACGCTGTGGTCGGCCGGCTTGGGTCTGGTGCCCGTGCCCCTGCTCGACTTCGCGACGACCACCGCGTTTTCGCTGAAGATGCTGCACAGCCTCTCGAAGTACTACAATACGACGTTCCGCGCCGATGTCGGCAAGTCGGCGATCACCTCGCTCCTCGGCGGCGCGGCGGCCCCGATGGCCTCGATGGGGCTCAGCTCGGTGGTCAAGGGCGTGCCGATCGTGGGCATCCCGCTGGCGGTCGTCTCGGGCGCCGTGATGTCGGGCGCGATCACCTACGCCATCGGCCGCGTCTTCACCGCCCACTTCGGCTCGGGCGGCACGCTCTTCGACTTTGACCCCGAGAAGTTCCGCGAGTACTTCCAGGAGCAGATCGAAGCCGGCAAGGCCTTCATCAAGCGCAAGACGGACGGCGAGGCCAAGGCCGACGCCGCCGCTGCCGCCGCGCCCTGATCCGAGGCGCGTCTCGCCTGGCCTTCACCGAGGCGATCTCCGAACAATCATGCAGCGCCAGGCAGAGGGTGGCTCGCTCGCTTCGGTGGAGGTGCGTCCGCGCGGCGCTGTCACAGCGGTGCGCAAGTCCGTTGATTCCCCAAGCGCGCCGGACGCGGCGTCGCTGGCAAGGCCGAGAGCG
>JAGQJJ010000418.1 GCA_020430675.1 Myxococcales bacterium | reverse complement strand
ACCAACGCCTCGACGATCGGCGCGGTGAAGGCACCCACCAGGTCGAGCCCAGCGATCGTCATGCCCAGGTCAGCGACCTGCTCGTCAACGCAGGCCTCTTCGAAGTCGATGAGGGTCATCGCGCCGTCGGGTCCGCGGATGACGTTGTCGGGGAAGAGGTCGCCGTGCACGAGGCCGATCGGCAGCGTCGCCGGCGGCGGGCAGGCGTCGACCACGCTGGCGAGCCACGCGCCAAATGCGGTGTGGGTCGCGGCATCGGCCCACTCGGCCAACCGGCGGCGCCCCCAATAGGCATGACCCGCTGGCAGCCCGTCGGGCGGCTTGGTCGCGTGCACCCGCGCCAACGCCGCGCCGATGGTATGCGCGGCCGAGGCATCGACGCGGGCGAGCGGCGCGCCCTCGACATAGCGGCGCAGCATCACCGGCACGCCGTCGATCACCGCGCTCGCCGCGCCATCGGGCGCGATGACAACGCGCGACGTGGGCGCCCCCGCGGCTTCAAGACAGCGCAGCACCTCGGCGACGCGGGCGGTCTCGTCGGCGCTCTTCTCGACGCAGAACGACACGATCACCGGCGCGGCGCCCTCGACCACAAAGCTGATGTTGGCCGAGCCCCCCGACAACCAGCGCGACGGGCCCTCGGGCCACAAAAAGCGCGCCAGCGCGGCTGGCACCCGGGCGGCACATTGGGCGACCAGGGGGTTCATCTCACGCCCCGAAGGCAGAAGCGGTCAGAACACGTCATGGGCAACTCCAAGCGCCGGGTTTCGAGAAGGTGACATCGCATCACCGATCGCGCCGCCATCGTTGTGGTCGGCGCGGGATCGATCTAGGCTCGCCTCGCCCGATAACGTGTGCCGGGGAGGCCATGAGCAGCGCGGAGACCTTGTACCTGATCGACGGCGCCGGGTTCATCTTCCGGGCCTATTTTGCCATCCGCGCGCCGATGAGCGCGGCGGACGGCACGCCGACAAACGCGGTGTTTGGCTTCACCGCGCTCTTGATGAGCGTGCTGCGGCAGCGCGAGCCGACGCATGTGGCGGTGGTCTTCGATCCGTCCGGGCCCACCTTCCGCAATGAGATGTATGCGGAGTACAAGGCAAATCGCTCGGCGCCGCCCGAGGATTTGCGGCCGCAGTTCTCCCTGTGCCGCGAGGCGGTCGACGCGCTGGGCATCCCGGCGCTGGTGGTGCCCGGCTATGAGGCCGACGACGTCATCGGCACGCTGGCGACGCAATGGTTGGCGTCGGGCGAGACGCATCGCGTGGTCATCATCACCGCCGACAAGGACATGATGCAGCTCGTCAACGACCTGATCTCCATCTGGGATGGCAAGGAGAAGGAGTCCGACCGCGACGCGGTGATCGAGAAATTCGGCGTGCCGCCCGAGGCGGTCGCCGACGCGCTGGGGCTGGCGGGCGATTCGTCCGACAACATCCCCGGCGTGCCCGGCATCGGGCTGAAGACGGCGGCGACGCTGCTGCAAGAGCACGGCACGATGGAGGCGCTGCTGGCGGCGGCCGGCGGCATCAAAGGCAAGCGCGGCGAGAACCTGCGCGAGTTTGCCGAGCAGGCCCTGTTGTCGAAGCGCCTCGCGACCATCGCGCTCGACGCGCCGATCGCGCTCGACGCCGAGGCGATCAAGCGCACGCCGCCTGACCCCGATGCGCTCTCGGCCTTCTTGCGCCGACTGAACTTCAAGACCTTCTTGCGCGAGTTCGGGCTGCAAGACCACGTCGCCGACAAGGATCAGATCGACCGCGCCAGCTATCGCACCATTTTGACCTATGGCGAGTTCGAGCAGGCGCTCGCCGACATCCGCGCGGCGGGGCGCTTTTGCATCGACCTTGAGACGACGAGCCTGTCGCCGCATGACGCCGAGGTGGTGGGTTTTGCGCTGGCCTGGGCGCCGGGCAAGGCGGTCTATGTGCCGGTGGCGCATGTCTATGCGGACGCGCCGCTGCAGCTCGATCGCGACCGGGTGCGCGACGGGCTGGCGCCGCTGTTGACCGATCCGGACTTCCCCAAGCTGGGGCAGAACTCGAAGTACGAGTGGCAGGTGCTCGGGCAATCGCTGGGCATCCGGCTGCAGGGCGTGGTCTGCGACACCATGCTGGCGGCCTATCTGCTCGATCCGGGCCGACGGCAGTTCAACCTGGACGAGCTGTCGCGCGACCTGCTCGGCCACAAGATGATCAGCTTCCGCGAGGTGACCGGCACCAAGGGCACCGAGGCCCACTTCGCTGGCGTCGATGTCAAGACCGCCACGACCTATGCGGCCGAGGATGCAGACGTGACGCTGCGTCTGGCCGATCTGCTGCAACCGAAGCTGGTGGAAGAGGGGCTCGACAAGCTGGCCCGTGAGGTCGAATTGCCGCTGGTCGAGGTGATCGGCCAGATGGAGCTTTGGGGCGTGCGCATCGACGCCGATCGGCTGCGGGCGCAGTCGGCGCGTTATGTCGAGCGCATCGCCAGGCTGGCGGCCGAGATTCACGCGCTGGCGGGCGGCGAGTTCAACATCGACAGCCCCAAGCAGCTCGGCGAGGTGCTCTTCGAGAAGCTGAACCTGCCGGCGGGCAAGAAGACGCAGACGGGCTACAGCACCGACGCGCAGGTGCTCAACGATCTGGTCGGGGCGCATCCGCTGCCGGGCAAGGTGCTCGATTACCGGCACCTGACCAAGCTGAAGAGCACCTATCTCGATACGCTGCCGACGCTGATCCACCCGAAGACGGGCCGGCTGCACAGCTCGTTCCGGCAGGCGGTGGCGGCGACGGGGCGCATTTCGAGCAGCGATCCGAACCTGCAGAACATCCCGGTGCGCACGGCCGAAGGGCGCGAGATTCGCGAGGCGTTCATCGCCGAGGATGGCTTCGTGCTGCTCAGCGCCGATTACAGCCAGATCGAGCTGCGGTTGCTGGCCCATTACTCCGGCGATCCGGGGCTGATCAGCAGCTTCGCCGATGGGGCTGACATCCACCGGCGCACGGCGGCCGAGGTCTTCGGCGTGGCCGAGAGCGCGGTCACCGACGAGCAGCGGCGGCAGGCCAAGTCGGTGAACTTCGGGCTGATGTATGGCATGAGCGCGTTTCGCCTGAGCAATGAGCTGCACATCCCGCAGGCATTGGCGCGCGATATCATCCGCCGCTATTTCAAGCGCTACGCGGGCGTGAAGCGGTACTTCGATCAGGCGGTGGACGACGCGCGGCGCACCCAGAAGACCACGACGCTGCTCGGGCGCATGCGGCATCTGCCCAATATCAACACCCGCAACTTCAACCTGCGGCAGCAATCGGAGCGGCTGGCGGTCAATACGCCGATTCAAGGCACCGCGGCCGACATCTTGAAGCTGGCGATGCTGGCGGTCGACCGGCGCATGCGCCGCGAGGCGCTCAAGAGCCGCATGATCCTCACGGTGCACGACGAGCTGGTCTTCGAGGTGCCGACGGCCGAGATCGAGACGATGAAAGCCTTGGTGCGCGCCGAAATGGAAGGCGCGCTGCCGCTCGCGGTGCCCTTGGTGGTCGACATGGGCGTCGGCGCCAACTGGGCCGAGATTCACTGACCATGACCGCGCGCCGCAACGCGGATCTGGAGCGGCGGGTCGCCGAGCTGGAAGCGGTGATCGCCGATCAGGAGCACCGCCTCGCTGGCATGGCGCGCATCGCCGCCAACCTGGCGAGCAGCCGCGATCCGCGCAAGGCGATGCGGGCGATGGTGGCCGAGATCAGCAATCTGCTGCAGGCCGATCGCACCACGATCTATGAGCTGAGACGCGACGAAGGCATCTTGCGCGGGCTGGCGGTGCAGGGTGAGACCAGCCTGGAGGTGGGCATTCCCATCGGCGAAGGCATCGCCGGCGAGGTGGCGCTGCGCGGCAAGCCGATCAACCTGAAGGATGCCTATCGCCACCCCAAGTTCGACCCGAAGTACGACAAGCTGACGGGCTATCGCACCCGCTCGATGCTGGCCGTGCCCATGCGCAACCCGAAGCGCGAGGTCACCGGCGTGGTGCAGGTGCTCAACAAGTGCGATGGCTATTTCACCGTCGAAGACGAGCACTTGCTGAGCGCGCTGGCGACCCAGGCGGCGATCACGCTCGAAGCGCTGCACCTTCAGTTGCGGCTCAATGTCAGCAATACCGAGCTGCTCGATCTGAGCCATCGCCTGCAGCAGAAGGTGCACGAGCTGGAGCTGCTGTTCGACAACGAGCAGGCCATCGCCGAGGCGCGCGACCTGCCCGAGCTGGCCGATGACGTGCTGCGGGTGACGGCGCAAGTGGCCGGCTGCGAGGCGGCGGCGATGTTCCTGCCCGATGAGACCGGTTATGGGCTGACGTGGATGCGCGGGCCCGAGCCCGATGGCAACCTGCGCACGCTTTGCCGCAGCGCGGTGGGCGAAGGCGTGCTGGGCAAATGCGCCGGCCGCGGCGAGAGCTTCGTGCTGCGCGAGGGCGACTTCGAGCGGCTGGGCATCCCGCGGATGATCGGCGCCGATTGCGGGCTGCGGGTCGAAGACGCGGTCAGCGCGCCGCTGCTCGACGGCGAGCGGGTCATCGGCGCGCTGGGGCTGTTCAATCGCAAGGCGCTGACCCATCGCGACGACGAGGCCGACCGACGGCTGGCGGTGCTGGTCGCCGGCCAGCTCTCGCGCGCGGTCACCCGCATGGCCCAGCGCCGCGATGCGCAGTTGCGCGATCGCATGATG
>JAGQJJ010000041.1 GCA_020430675.1 Myxococcales bacterium | reverse complement strand
CATATGGGCGGCGACCAGACGCCGGTCAACGAAGAGGTGCTGCTGACCGAGGTGCTGCGCGACGCCGGCTGGCACACCGCGCTGTTTGCCAACGTCACGGTCTTTTTCGTGCGCGGGCTGCGCCAGGGCGCGCTGGTCGCCGACTACGAGACCAGCCACTACACCGTGCACGGCGCCAAACCCGGCTCGGCGCACATGACCAGCGGCATGCTGGCCCACGTCGATCGCTGGATGAAAGGCGGCCTGCGCCCGCAGCGCGACCGCTTCTATCTTTGGGGCCACTACTACGACCCGCATGACCCGTACTTCGAGGTCGAGGGCTACCCGGCCGAAGAGGACAGCGACCACGGTCGCTACGAGGCCATCGTGCGGTCCGTCGACACCGAGGTCGGGCGCCTGATCGACGGCCTCAAAGAGCGGGGCCTCTGGGAGCGCACGCTGTTTGTGGTCACCGCCGACCACGGCGACGAGTTCGGCGACCACGGCAATCGCTTCCACGGCCGCACGCTGTACGAAGAGATGGTGCATGTGCCGCTGATCGTGCACGTGCCCGGCCTGGCGCCGCGCACCCTCGACACGCCCATCGGCCACTTCGAGGTCGGCCCGACGCTGCTCGACCTGCTTGGTGTGCCAACCCCGCGCTCCTGGCTCGGCCGCAGCCGCGCCGAAGAGGCCCGCACGGGTCAGCCGGCGGCGGTCGAGCCCGTGTTCTTCGAAGTCTTCCCCGACAGCAACTACGAGTCCCATCAGGTCGGCGTGCGCCTCGGCGCGCTCAAGCTGATCCACCGGCTCGATACCAACTCGTTCGAGCTCTACGACCTCGGCACCGACCCCGGCGAGCGCGACAACGTCTACGATGTGCACCCCGACGCCCCCGCGCTGCGCGAACGGCTGCTGACCTATCTCGACCACCACCTCTACCATCTGGCCCAGGGCCTGACCGGCGCGCGCAAGCCCCCGGGATCACCCGACAAACCGGCGCGACCGCCCAAGCCGCGCCGCCGCCCGGGCAAGCGTTAGCCGGCAGGCTTACGGCATCGGGAAGGCGGCGGGGCAGTCGGCGAAGTCGACCGGCGGCGTGGCGGCGAAGCGCACGTAGTCGACGATGGCGCGGGTCATCGAGGCGTCGTTGGGGCCGGCGGGGCTCCAGACGTGGGTGACGATGCCGACCTGAAGCCGCTGGGGCAGGTTGATCTCGAAGGCCATCGGCGCGGCGCCGGTGACGTCGATCTCGGGCCACGCGCGCGCCTGGTTGTTGGTGACGCCGGGCGCGAAGTGCTCGGCTTGCCAGCCTTGGTCCCAACGCCAGAAGCGGAACACGCCGCCGATGCGGCAGAGCAGCAGGGTCTCTTCTTCGAACGCCTGCGGGTTGAGGTACAGGCCCGAGCGCGAGTTCTGGGTCTTCTTGATCTCGCGCGAGTAGCCGGTGGGGCCCTGGGCGCCGAAGTTGTACATCACCCAGTTTTCGTCGCCCGCGTGCGTGCCTGCCGGGTCTCGCACCACAAAGCCGCCGGCGTTGAAGTCGCCGGTGGGCGGCGCGGACGGGTCGAGGTCGTCGACCACCCGCAGCCGCGCGGTGACCGCAAAGTCGCCCTCGATCTCGCGATGGACGAGCACGCCGTAGTAGTCCTCGAACCAGCCCCAATGGTCATCGGCGGGCGGGTTGCGGGCGACGATGGTCAAGTGGCCGTCGGCGATCTCGACCCGCGCCGCGCGCTCGGGGTGCAGGATCTGCCAGCCGGTGTCATTGGCGGCCAGCAGGTCGACGGCGGGGCCGTCGAACTCGTCGGAAGGGCCGATGGGCGAGGCGTCGGGGCCGGCATCGGCGCTGGCATCGACCGGGGGCGCGGCGTCGGCGGCGGCGTCGCTTGGGGGCGCGGCATCGGCGGCGGCGTCGATTGGGGGCGCGGCGTCATGGTCGGCATCAGCAAAGGGCGCGGCGTCCGGATCCGAGGGCGCGGCGTCGGGCCCTTGGTCCGCCTCGGGCACCGGCGCGGCGTCGGCGTGCACCGCGCTGCCCTCGCAGCCGGTGAGCAAGGCGGCCAGCAATGCGGTCGGGGCAATGAGTCGTCGCATGGTGCCCTCCGCGCGGCGGCGATGCGGTCAGTAGAAGGCGTGCCGCAGCGTCAACGCGCCCCGCCACAGCGTACCCCCGGCGCCGTAGTCGCCCACCGGATCGTCGTCGCTGCGCTTCTCCATGCGGCGCCATTCGAGCACGGTCATCTGGCCCGACAACTCGATGGTCAAGGGCGCGTGCTTCAGCGCGATGGGGTTGCGCACGCGGAAGGCGAGCCCCAGGCCCAGTTGATGGGCGTCGCTGTCGATGTGGTTGTTGCGCTCGGTCTGCGCCGGCAGCGGCGTGGGCACGAAGGCGTAGCCGGCGCGCAGGGCCAGCGAATCGGTGGTGCGCCACTCCAGGCCGACGTGCGGGCTGACGGTGTCCTGCGCGCCCAGTCGAACCGGCGCGCTCTCGACCTCCAGCGCGCCGAAGCCCAGCGGCTCGCCGTCGAGGCTGACCTCGAAGTGCGCCGCCGGATCGGGCGCGCGGCTCCAGCGGGCCCAGATGATGTCGGTCGTGAGCGTCAGCGAAGGCAGCGGATCCCAGGCCACGCCCCAGGTGAACTGCTGCGGCGTGTAGAGCGAGACGCCGTTGATGTCGACCAGCAGCCGCCCCGTATTGCTGATCACCGTGTTGATCGCCAGCGTGTAATCCAGCTCCAGCTCGTCGCGGAACGAAAACGCGAGCCGCAGGCCATCGAGCGGCCGCACCAGCAGGCCCGCGGTCAGCGCACCGGTCGCGCCGACGTCGACCTTGAGCGTCTTGCGCACGAAGCGCTGTGTCAGCAGATCAAGCTCGACGTTGGCCCGCCCTTGCAGGTCGCCGAGGAACTGGAAGCCCAGGCCCACGCTCACCCGCTCGTGCAGGTCGCCGGCCAGGCCCAAGGCCAGCACCAGCTTGTCGGGCAGCGCTTCGTAGCGATAGAAATGCGGCCGCTCGGGCTCGACGCCGTCGACGCGGGTCACCTCGAGCGCGGGCACGTACAGCCCGGCGCCGATCGCCAGCCGGTTGCCGATCAGCGCGCCGAGCGGGAAGACCAGGCCCAGGTGCACGCCCAGGTTGGTGCCGGGCAGGCGATCGGTCGGCGCCTTCGGATCGGCGGCGCGGTCGCGATCGACCGTCAGCGAGGGCGAGAGCAGGTCGAAGCCGGTGCCCACCTCGGGCTCTTCGGCCCCGGCCAGCGCGCCCGGGTTGTAGTAGACCGCGGTGAAATCCTCGCCCGCCGCCGCCTGGGCGTTGCCCATCGCCGTCGCCCGCGCGCCGAAGCCGAACGAGTCCCAGACGCTGGCCCGCGCCGACGAGGCGGCGAGCATCGCGGTCAAGATGAGCGCTCTGGTCGTCACTCTTCGATCTCGGCCGCCAGGTCGACCGCGCGCGCCGAGTGGGTCAACGCGCCGATGGCGATCAGGTCGACGCCGGCCTCGGCAAAGGCGCGCACGGTGTCGAGGTTGACCCCGCCGCTCGCTTCGAGGACGGCCCGGCCGGCGGCGCGCGCGACGGCGACCTTGACCTGGGCGGGCGTGAAGTTGTCGAGCAGCACCACCTCGGCCCCGGCGTCGAGCGCGGCGTCGAGGCCGTCGAGATCCTCCACCTCGACTTCGATGCGCAGCACGTGCGGCGCGTTGGCCCGCGCGGTGGCGACCGCGGCGGCCACGCCCCCGGCGGCGGCGAGGTGGTTGTCCTTGATCAAGATGCCGCCATCGAGCGCAAAGCGGTGGTTGCTCGCGCCGCCGACGCGGGTGGCGTACTAGTCGAGCAGGCGGTGGCCGGGCATCGTCTTGCGGGTGTCGACCACCCGCGCTCGGGTGTCGCTGACCGCGTCGACAAAGCGCCGTGTCTTGGTGGCCACGCCCGAGAGGCGTTGCAGGAAGTTGAGCGCCGTGCGTTCAATGACCAAAAGGTCACGAATTCGTCCTTCGAGTCGGCCCACGCGCGCCCCAGCGGCCATCTGCTCGCCTTCGCGGGCCAGCCACTCGACGGTGGGCGCCTTCGGGCCGTAGCGCCACAGCAGCCGATCGACCACCGGCGCGCCGCAGAAGACCAGCGGCTCGCGCGCGACCAGGGTCATGCGCCCGGTGGCTTCGGCAGGGATCAGCGTCGCCGCGGTGACATCGCCGCAGCCCAGATCCTCGGCCAGCGCGAGGTCGAGCAGCGTGTCGAGGTGCGGGGTCGGGGTGAATTCGTGGGCGCGCATGCAGTGGGCGTATCACGTCATCGACCCCCGGGCAATCGCCGGAATCGGCGCGCCGCCGCCCGCGGTTGCACCGGTGCGTGACGACCGCGAGCCCGAAAAGTGCGTGAGCGATCGTCGCGAGCGGCGGTAGACCGCGTCAGATCTGGCCTCGCGGAGCTTGAGGGCGCGGAGCGGTACTGGTGGTACCGCGAGGGGCCAAGCCCGCGACCCGACGGGGCGTAGGCCCGCCCCGAAGGGGCCGAGGGCGAGCAAGGCCAGAGATGGCGTGGGATCCCGGCGCGTAGTAGATGCGCTCACGCACTTTTCGGGCTAAGTTGCCGCGGCTCGCCCGCGCGAAAGGACGCCCGCCATGACCACGTTCATCGCCCTGCTGGGGCTGCTCGCCCAGCTCGCCACCGGGCCCGAGGCGCCGGCCGCCGAGCCGGCCGCCCTCGAAGCGATGGCGCGCGGCATCCTGGCCGGCGTCGAACAGATGCGCGGGCAGAAGCTCTCGAAGCCGCTGAAGATGGGCGTCAAGAACCGGGAGCAGGTGACGGCTTTCATCCGCGAGCGGCTCGATGACGAGTACGGCCCCGAGAAGGTCGCCGCCGAAGGGCGCCTCTTCGGCCTGCAGGGGCTGCTGCCGCCCAAGCTCGACTACGCGCGCTTTGTCACCGCGCTCTTGACCGAGCAGGTGGCCGGCTTCTACGACCATACCCGCCAGGAGCTGCACATCGCCGACTGGCTGCCCGCGCTGATGCAGGGCCCGGTCATGGCGCATGAGATCTTCCATGCCATCCAGGACCAGGAATGGGATGGCGGCAAGCTGATCGACTCGAAGAAGTACACCCACGACTCGGTGCTGGCGCACGCGGCGCTGCTTGAAGGCGACGCGACCGTGGTCATGTTCAACTACCAGCAGCGCGAGGTCGACCCCGAGGCCGATATGAGCCTCTCGCCGTTCATGGTGAACCTGATCGCCACCAGCCTGCCGATGCAGATGTCGAGCGCGCAGTTCCCGGTGATGGCTTCGGCGCCCGATTATCTCAAGCAGTCGCTGATCTTCCCCTACCAGCAGGGCCTGCTCTTCGTGGCGGCGCTGCGGCAGGCGGGGCAGTCATGGGATCAGATTCGCGCGGTCTACGCCGACCCGCCGCACACGACCGAGCAGATTCTGCACCCCGAGCGGTACCTGAAGCGCGATGAACCGAGCGAAGTGACCCTGCCGGCGGCGGTGCTGCCCGGCTTCAAGCGCACGTGGGATGGCACCACCGGCGAGTTCCACGCGCGGCAGCTTCTCTTGATGGCGCTGCCCATCGCCGAGGCCGTCGAGGGCGCCGCGGGCTGGGATGGTGACTTCACCGTGCTGGAGGTCAGCGGCGACAAGGCCGTCGCGGTGACGTTGTCGACGTGGGACACCGAGGCCGATGCCACCGCGTTCGAGGCGGCGCTGAACAAGGTGCATGGCAAGCGCGCGGCGCCGAAGCCGACGCTGGTGACCACCCGCCGCGGCGCCGATCTGGCTTATGCCTTCTCCGATGACGCCGACCTGGCGAAGCAGGCGGTGGCGCGGGTGCTCGCCGACGGGCACGTCGTGCGGAAGTGAGCGAGACCATGCCGGCGTTCGTCTGGCCGATCATCGGCTATCTGGCGGGCTCCATCCCCACCGGCGTGCTGCTTGGCCGCCTGGTCGGCCGCGACCCGCGCCGGGCCGGCAGCGGCAATATCGGCGCGTCGAATGTGACCCGCACCCTGGGACGCAAATGGGGCGCGCTGACCCTGGTGATCGACCTGCTCAAAGGGTTGCTGCCAACTTTGCTGGCCGCCCGGCTGGCTGATCTCGACATGGCGCTTCTGACCGGCTTCGCGGCGGTGCTGGGCCACTGCCATCCGATCTGGCTCAAGCTGCGTGGCGGCAAAGGCGTGGCGACGGCGTTTGGGGTCATGGCAGCCATCCTGCCCATGGTCGCGCTGGTCGCGGCCCTGGCTTGGGGCACGGTGCTCTACTTCACCCGCACGCCCGCGCTCGCCAGCCTTTGCGCGGCGGCGCTGTTTGTGGCGCTGCCTCGCCTGACCCATGCACCAAACGAGGTGCACCTCTTCACCATCTGTCTGTTTGCCCTCATTCTGGTGCGCCACACGAGCAACCTGCGGGTGCTCAAGGGTCGCTGGCAGCAGCGCCGACGCTAACGCCGCTTGAAGGGCGCGAGCAGAGCGGCCAGCTCGGCGCGGTTGAGCACGTCGAGCGGGGTGGGGGGCTCGCCGCCATACCGCGCGGCGTCGTGCATCGCCTGGCGCGCGCGAAGCTGCATCAGCTCGCGGCGCAGCATCTTCCAGGTGGCCATCGGCAGCAGCAGCGCGACCTCTTCGCCGTCATCGGTCAGCACGATGGGGCGGCCCTCGTCGCGCAACGCGGTCAACAGGCGGCGCCCCGCCTCGCTGAGCGGGGCCTCGGTGGGCACCCGCTCGGACGACGCCTCAACCTGCGCCGCCCACGCCGGGGTGCTGGCGGGCGGCTTGGAATCTTCGTAGTGTGCGCCCATGGCCACCTTCGCTTTCCCCGGACACCGCACGGATCGTTTTGCGTTGCCCGGAAACAGCCAGTATTTGCGCCGATCGGGGTACTGGGCCGTCCAGACCCCCGCGCGGCGCGATTATTGGTTCGGCCACCGTCTGATCTTGACTAAGGAACCATGGGACGACGGTGTCAAGAAATGGCGAAAGCGATGGTTGGCCGAAAATCGTCACCCAGACCGGCCAAAACGCGCCTATCTGGTGTGGGAGACCGATGCATCGCACCCCGAATGGGCCGAACGCGCGGCGGCCGAGGGCTGGGAGTACGCCGCGTGCACCGTGCGCCGAGGCTTGGGGTCGCCGCCCGCGCCGCGACCGGCGCCGCCCGGGTTGCGCTGCCGCGCGCTGGTGGGTGACGCCGACTGGCAGGTGGCGCTGGAAGTGGCGCTGGCCGCCCATGGCATCAGCGAGCCGGCGTTCATGACCTGGGCCCGTGGCCAGCTTCGCGCTCGGGTCGAAGCGGGCGAGGCCTGGGCCTTCGGCGCGTTTGTCGATGGCGCGCTGGTGGCGTCCTGCGGGCTGGTCTTTGGCGCCGGCGAGGCGCGGTTCCAGGACGTCGGTGTGCGCCCCGACCAGCAAGGGCGCCATGTCGGCTCGCATCTGATTCACACCGCGCTGGCCCGCCTGCACGCCGAGCGGCCGGGCACGCCCGCTTTCATCTGCGCCGACCGCGAGACGCGCGCCGACCGCGTCTATGCCGCGCAAGGCATGGCGCTGGTCGGCCATACGCATTGCCTCGTGCTGCCCATCTCCCCCGACGAAGTGGCCTGACGCGCCCGGAGGCTCGATGCCGATCAAGACATTGCTCTGGGCGCTGTTTGCGCTGCCGCTCTGGGGTCTGCTCTCGGTGGTGCCGGTTCAGCTTGGCGGCAAAGGCGCGCCCGCGGCGTGGCTGCTGGCGCTGGGGCTGGTGGCGGCGACCGCCGCGCTGTATGCGGCGGACAAGCGCCTGGGTCCACCCGGCCCGCCGCGCTATCTGTGGCCGTTGCGCGGGTGGTGGCTGCTGGCGGCGGTGCTCGCGGGGGTCGGTTTCACGATTCTCGGCAGCGAGGTGGGCAATGTGGGTCTGCACCTCGCCGGCGTCGACCCGCCGGTCGCCGACCCGGCCGCGCCGCTGCCCGAGCCGCGCTGGCTGCTGGCGGTGCTGATCGGCGGCCTGCACCCGCTCTGCCTGGTGCTGGTCGCCGTCGGCATCACCGAGCGCGCGTTGTTGGCCTTCGCCGGGCCGTGGACGGCGGTGCTGGTCACCGCGTTTGCCGCCGCGCTGACATGGCCGGGCGCGCAGATCGCCCAGGCGGCGCTGCTCATGGGCCTGCCGGCGTGGCTCTTCTTGCGCACGCGCACCCTCACGCTGGCCATCGCCGCCTATCTGCCGACCACGCTGCTCTCGGCGCTCGACCTGTACGAAGTGCGCGTCGGCGTGCAGGGCTTTGACACCTTCGCCGCTGGCGTGCGGCCGTTTCAGCCCATCTGGTTCACGCTCATCGGCGCCGCGCTGACCGCGGTCGGCGTCGGCCTGCTGCTCCGCGCCTTTGAGCCCGAGCGCATCGGAGAAGAAGAGGCATGAGCCGCCGCGTCATCGGCGTGGCCTCGCTGATCTACGGCGTCAGCATCCTGCTCTCGCGGCTGGTCGGGCTCATCCGCGAGTCGGTCATCGGGCGCACGCTGGGCGACGGGCCCGAGGCCGACGTCTACTGGACGGCGTTTGTCCTGCCCGACTTCCTCAACTACCTGCTCGCGGGCGGGGTGCTCTCGATCGTCTTCATCCCGATGTTCCAGCGCTACCTGGCCGCGGGCGACGAAGAGGGCGGCTGGCGGGCGTTTTCGGCCATCGCCAACGTGTTGACCGGGCTGCTGTTGCTGGCGACGGCGGCGCTGTGGGCGCTGACGCCGAAGCTGACCCCGATCATCGCGCCCGGCCTCGACGCCGGGCAGCTTGTGCTGCTCGATCGGCTGGTGCGCATCATTCTGCCGGCGCAGATCTTCCACCTGACCGGCGGGCTCATCTCGGCGACGTTGCAGGCCCGTGACGCGCACGCCGCGCCGGCGGCGGCGCCGGTGGTCTACACGGGCTGCATCGTCGCCGGTGGGTTGTTGCTCGGGCCCACGCTCGGCGCCGAGGGCTTTGCGTGGGGCGTGCTCGCCGGCTCAGCGCTCGGCCCGTTTGGTCTGCCGCTCGTCGCCGCGGTGCGCCGCGGCCTGCGCTGGCGCCTGGGCCTCAACCTGCGCCACCCCGACCTGCGCCGCTATCTCTTGTTGTCGCTGCCGGTCATGCTCGGCTTCTCGGTGGTGGTGCTCGACGACATGGTCATCAAGCATTACGCCAGCAGCGTGGCCGAGGGCGTCATCTCGCGGCTGCAATACGCCCGCACGCTGATGAAGGTGCCGATGGGCGTCTTTGGCATGGCCGCCGGGCTCGCTGCCTTCCCGACGCTCAGCCGACTGATCGCGGGCGGCCAGCGCGAAGAGGCGTGGCGCACGCTGGTCGGCGCGCTGCGGCTGATGCTGTTGCTGGCGTTCACCGCCCAGGTGGGCCTGACGGTGGCGGGCACCGAGATCGCCGCCGTCGTCTGGGGCCGCGCGCGCTTCACGCCCGCCGAGCTGGCCGATATCGGGCGCTACACCGGGCTGCTCTGCCTCGGGCTCTGGGCGTGGTCGGCGCAGATGCTCATCGCGCGTGGATTTTACGCCCAGGGCGACACCTGGACGCCCACGCTCGTCGGCTCGGGCGTCATGGCGGTCACGTTCCCGGTGTATGGACTGCTGGCCGACCGGGCCGGCGGTGATGGCCTCGCGCTCGCTTCGTCGGCGGCGATCAGCCTGTACCTCGCCGCGCTGATGCTGCTGCTGCGTCGCCGGCTGGGGCGTGACGTCGAGGGCCCAGGCCTGCTCGACGCGCTGTGGCGGTTGGCGCTCGCGGCTGGTGGCGGCATCGGCGTCGGCTTGCTGCTCGACCGCGCCCTTCCCGCCTGGCCGGCGCTGCTGCGGGGCGCGCTCAATGGCGGCGTCGCCGCGCTCACCTGCCTGGCGCTGGCCCGCGCGTTGCGATTGCCCGAGGTCTCTCGTCTGCTCGGCGTGCTTCGCCGCAAGCTGCGCCGCGGGCGCGCTTGACTGGGGATCTGGCAAACAACGACTCGGTGCGGCGGCCGCGATCTCGACCCCCATTCGCCGCTTTCGTCCTTGCCCGCCCTGCGGGCGCTGCCTGCGCCCCGTCGGGTCGCGGGCTTGGCAGCCTCGACGCACCTCCGGGTGCGCCTTCGTCGCCGGCTGCGGGGGCGCTGGCGACCGGGGGTCGATCTCACGCCCTCGCTTGGCCGAGTAGTTGTTTGCCAGATCCTTAGCGGAAGGCAAACACGTAGCTGAGCACCCCGCCGGCGAGCAGCACGCCTTCGCCGCTGGTGTCATCGAACTTCGCGGTGTCGCCCGAGCCGACCTTGACCTGCCACGGGATGAGGTAGCGGCCGTCGAGCGTGAGCTGCAGGTGGCCCGAGTCCTGGCCGGGCAGGCCGTTGACGCGGTAGCGCAGGCCGACCTGGGGGCCGATGCCGATGCCTTCGATGCGGCCCGAGCCGACGCCCGAAGCGGCGCTGAGCAGGGTATAGCCGGCGGCGCCGCCGGCGATCAGGTCGAGCTCTTCGGTGAGCGGCAGGGCGACGCGGCCCATCAGCTCAAGCGCGGTGGTCAAGGCGCTGCCCACGTTGTCTTCGTCGCCGAAATAGCGCTTCTCGATGGCGGCGAGGTCGAGGCCGCCGACGTGCAGCTCGGCGCGCACGCCGACCTCGATGCTCTCGTTGAAGATGAAGCCGCCGCTGAGCGCGAGGCCCAGGCTGGCCGGGCTGCCGTCGTTGGCGCTGCCGTAACCCTTGGCGTCGGCGAGGCGGGCGAGGTCGACGTCGAAGGCGTGGCGGGCGCCGAGGCCGGCGGCGAACCAGCCGCCCATGTCGGCGGCGGCGGGCGCGGCGCCAGCGGCGATGAACAACAGGGCCAGGGCGACGACGCGCCGGGCCGGGGCGGTGGGTTTCATCAGTACTCGGGCGTGATCGGGGAGAGGGACTCATCGCTGCTGGCGGCGGCGGGCATCCACTCGTCGAGTTTGCGGAACAGCTCGTCGGCGTTGACCGGCTTGCTGATGTAGTCGTCCATGCCGGCGGCGAGGCAGCGCTCGCGGTCGCCCGACATGGCGTTCGCGGTCATGGCCAGGATGGGCGTATGGCCGCCGATCTCAAGGCGGCGAATCTGGCGCGTGGCCTCGTAGCCGTCCATCTCCGGCATCTGGCAGTCCATCAAGATGAGGTCGTACGAGCGCGCGCCCCACATGCGCAGGGCCTCGGCGCCGTTGACCGCGCAGTCGGCGCGGATGCCTTTCTTGCGCAGCAGCAGGGTGGCGACGCGGCGGTTGACCGGGTTGTCTTCGACGAGCAGCACGCGGCCGGTGCCCATGGGGCGGCCGGCGGGCGCGCCCGAGTCCTGGCGGCGGCGGCGAGCGGCGGCGCGGGGGTCGATGATGGTCAGCAGCGCGTCGACGAGGCGCCCGTCGCTGAGCGGCTCGACGATGACCCGCTCCGGGCCTTGCACCTGCTCGAAGCCCGGCACCGGCGCGACCGCGACCACCTCGGCGTGCTCGCCGGCGGCCGCGTGCAGGCGGTCGCAGGTCTCGGCGACGTCGGTCACGCCGCGCAGACCGAGCAGCACCACGCGAGGATGCGGGGTCACCTCGCGATGCGCTTCGAGCCAGGCGATGGCGCCTTCGACGTCGAGCGCAGCGTCGGCGGTGCAGCCGAACGCGCCGAGGCGATCGAGCCACGCGGCCTGCACATGCGGACGGCCTTCAACCACCAGCACCCGCAGCGGGGTCAGCGGCGGCAGCGTGCCCTCGCGCTCGGCGGCGGGCAGGGGCAGCGCGAACCAGAACCGCGAACCTTCGCCGACCGTGCTCTCGACGCCCAGCGCGCCGCCCAGGCGATCGACCACGGTGCGGCTGATGAAGAGGCCGAGGCCGGTGCCGCCGTAGCGGCGCGTGATCGAGACGTCGCCCTGCTCGAACGGCTCGAAGAGGCGGGCGAGACGGTCCTGCGGGATGCCGATGCCGGTGTCGATGACCTCGAAGCGCAGGATGGCCCGGCCCAGCGCGCCCGTCTCGGGGCGCACGTAGAGCCGCACGCTGCCCTGCTCGGTGAACTTGATGGCGTTGCCGATCAGGTTGGTGAGCACTTGGCGCAAGCGGGCCGGGTCGCCCATCACCGCGCGGGGCACGCCGGCGTCGAGGTGGCAGAGCAGGTCGAGTCCCTTGTCGCGCGCCTGCCCGGCGAGCAGCTCGACGACCTCGTCGGCGACGCGGCGTGGGTTGAAGGCGATGCGCTCCAACTCCATATGGCCGGCTTCGATCTTCGAGAAGTCGAGGATGTCGTTGAGCACCGTCAGCAGCGACTCGGCGCTCGACCGCACGGTCTGCACGTAATCGCGCTGCACGTCATCCATCTCGGTGTCGAGCAGCAGGCCGGTCATGCCCAGGATGCCGTTCATCGGCGTGCGGATCTCGTGGCTCATGGCGGCGAGGAACTCGGCGCGGGCGCGGCTGGCGGCGAGCGCCTTGTCGTGCGCGGCCGCGAGCGCGGCGTGCGCGGCGCGCAGCGCGTCGAGCTGAAAGCGCAGCGTCTCGACCTGGCGCGCCGGGTCTTGCGGCCCGAGGTCGTCGCTGTCGTCAGGCTGGCGGTCTCGCGTCAACGGCCGACCTTCGCCTCCTCCCGGGATTGGCGCGCCGATCATCGCGCAGCGGGCCTTCGGGGCGCAAGGCATGTGCGTGGCAGATCACGCGGCGCGCCGGCCGGACCGTCCGGGTGGACCCTGCGGACCGTGCATCGAAGCGGACCTCGGCGACGGACCGGTGGACCGTCCGGATCGCCCGATCCGGGGTGGTGTTGACGGAAGACTGCGGGTTTCAGGCTGGCACGGGCCTTGAAATCACCTCTGAGCGAGCCGCGAGGCCGCCAGTCAGGCGCCCCGAGGCAGCCAGACATCCCAAACGTCTTCAAGAATCGGAGTGCGCCATGTACGCCTGCAACACCCGTTCGTCCATCGCCTGTGGCCTGTTCATCGCTGCTCTGATCTTCGCGAGCCGCGCCAGCGCGCAGGTGCCGATCGGCGTCGATGGCATCTGGCAGCACTCGGAGGTGGTGCTGGTGACCAACGTTGGCGAGACCAGCGTCGGTCAGGTGTGGGTGCTCAACGACGACCAGGCCGCCTCCGCGTGGCTGTTCACCCAGCCGGTGCGCGCCGACCAGCTGGCGGGGCGCCTGACACTCCGCCCCATCGATGTCAGCCGGCCACCGGCCAAGGCGCTGTTCATCGTGCCTTCGGTCGGTGACAAGCTGACCGCCCGCTTCGATTCGCAGCGGGTGCATCTGCTGGTCGATGAACGGGATGGCGCGGTGACCTCGGTGGTGCAGCTCACGCCGGGGGCCTGCGCCGATGCCTGCCCGCTGGCCGGCCTCACCTGGTTCTCGTTGCGGTCGGGCGCGTTGCCCGATGGCATGCGCACCGGCAAGGCCGCGCTGCTGCCGGCCAAGACCTTCCCTCTGCAGGCGGGCGACCTGATGGTCGACGCCAATCGTTGACCGGCGCGGCTCGGTCAACCGAACGAGCGGGCGAGCCGGAATCCCACCGTGGTGAAGCGTTGTTCGGGGCGCCCGGCGAAGCGCCCGGCCGGGCGGACGAGGGTGGCATGCGTCAACCACGCGCCGCCGCGGCCTTCGCGCAGCTCGGGGTCATCGAGCGGCGGCGTCTCGACCCGCAGATGCTCGCCCGGCGGCCCGGCGCGCTGATAGGCGTTGAGGCACCACTCACGCACGCCACCGACCAGATCGCC
>JAGQJJ010000417.1 GCA_020430675.1 Myxococcales bacterium | reverse complement strand
CAATGTGCAGATCAACGGCGCCGGCCGGCTGGTCTTTGATGGCAACGGCGGCCGCAATGCCATCGTGATGGACAACAACAACATCGTGAACGTGAACAAGATCACCATCAACGATCCGGGCCCCAATGAAGGCATCCACTTCAATGGCAGCCAGGCGTCGATCGTGGTCTCGCCGCTCGATGGCAGCAACGCCGATGGCTGGCTGCGGCTGCGCAACGACGAGGGGGTCAGCCTTGAAGCCGACGCGCTGGTCACCGGCGAGTTGACGGTCAACGGTGCCCTGCGCGCGGCGCAGCAGGTGATCGCGGCGGCGGTTGAAGCGGCCGTGGTGCGCGCCGACAACGCGGTGCTGGCCAACGCGAGCATCGCCGCACTGAATGGCAATACCCAGGTCAATGGCGACCTCGACCTGCGCGGCAACGTGCAGCTGGGCGCAAACACGCAGCTCAATGGCACGCTGCGCACTGGCGCGGTGGTGGCCGGCGGCAATGTCACCTCGGCGGGCAGCATCACCGCGGCCGGCAACATCGACTCGGGCGCCAATGGCCGCCTCAAGGCGGGCAGCAATGGCATCTTTGTCGGCAATACCCGGGTCTTTGATGGCAATGGCGTGCTGCTTGTGCCTCCGACCTACGCCTGCGCCGCCAATCAGGTGCTCATCGGCGTCGATGCCAATGGGCGGGCGGTCTGTCGCTCGGTCTCATGCCCGGCGGGCACGGCCTTCCGCGGCTGGAACGGTCAAGGCAACCCGCTCTGCGAGCGCGATGACACCGGCCTCGCCAACGTGCCGGTCAACCAGTGCGGCCCCGGGCAGGCGCTGATCGAGATCGGCGGCAACGGCGCGACGGTCTGCGGCTCGCCGCGCGCGGGCAACCAGCGGTGCCCCGACGGGCAGTTGGTGATTGGCCACAACGCGGATGGCAGCGTCATCTGCGCGCCCGACAACGCGGGGCTGCCGGCGGTGCCCGAGAATCGCTGCGGGGCCGGGCAGGCGCTGGTGGGCATCGCCGCCAATGGCACCACGGTCTGCGGGCGGCCGCGGGCGGGCAATCAGTCGTGCCCGGCCGGGCAGTACGTCGCCGGGCTCAACGCCAACGGCAGCGTGATCTGCCGCGCCGACGACCGCGGCCTCGCCGCCCTGCCGGCCAACCAATGCGGCGCGGGGCAGGCGGTCTATCGCGTGCATCCCGACGGCCGCACCGAGTGTCGCCAACTGCACGAAGGCGCGCGCGCCTGCCCGGCGGGCCAGATGGTGACCAGCATCAACGCCGATGGCAGCGTGGTCTGCGCCGCCGACGGGCAGGGCCTCACCGACGTGCCGGCGAACCAATGCGGGGCGGGGCAGGCGATCTACCGCATCTACGCCGACGGGCGCACGGAGTGCCGGCAACTGCACTCGGGCGACCGAAGCTGCCCGGCGGGCCAGTTCCTGACGCGCATCACCGCGGATGGCAGCGCGATCTGCGCCGTGGACCGCCAGGGCCTGACCAGCGTGCCGGCCAATAACTGCCCGGCCGGTCAGGCGGTTTTGCGCATCGACGCCGCCGGCCGCACGACGTGTGGCAATCCGCGCGCCGGCGCCCGCACCTGCCCGGCGGGCCAGTTCATGACCGGCCTCAACGTCGACGGCAGCGTGCGCTGCTCGGTGATTCCGGCGCCCGACCCCGGCGACCGCATCTTCTCAAGCTGCCGCGCCGGCCGCGACGCCGGCTTCACCAACAGCGGCCTCTTCCGCATCCGGGAGAACGGCGGCAATACCATCCGCTCGGTGTGGTGCGACCAGCGGACCGACGGCGGTGGCTGGACGCTGGTCGCCTCGACGCGCAATACGACGCTCAACGACGAAGCGAGCGGCTACTACAACGAGCTGCAGACCCTGGCGCCGGCCAATGGCCGCACCGGCGTCTGGAACGGCCTGCGCTACCTCGCCGGGCGCTGGGACATGCGGTTCGCCTGCCGCGACGCGGTGCGCAACGCGGGCGACGCCATGACCGTCGACCTCAGCTTCTACGACGTGCCCTGGTACATCACGATGACCAACGGCAGCGACGCCAACAGCTGCTTCAGCGAGGGCAACGGCGCGGGCGACCTCAACCCGCCGCCGGCGCGGCGCAACAATATCAACGGCCAGACCCGGGCCCGCGGCGATCAGTGGAACGCGGGCTACCTCGAAGGCGAAGACTCGTGCGGCGACACCAGCGACTTCACGGTCGACTTCGACGATCGTGGCATGGACAACAACCAGTCGGACGGCACCGACTGGGGCGAAGACGACGGCGCGCGCAAATGCGGGCGCAGCGGGCTCGGCGGCGGGCAGTGGTTCATCTTCGCCCGCGAGGTGGGCGGCGCCCCGCCGCCGCAGTCGTACCAGAGCTGCAAGGCGGCCTATAACGCCGGCCAGCGCGCGAGCGGGGTCTATACGCTGCGGCCGCCCGGCCAGAACAGCGATTACCGCGTGTGGTGCGATCAGAGCACCGACGGCGGCGGCTGGACGCTGGTCGCTTCGACGCGGACCACCACGCTCAACGACCAGGCCAGCGGCTATTACGACGAGCTGCAGACGCTCGCCCCGGGCACGGGCCGCGACGGCGTGTGGAACGGCATGCGGGGCTTTGGCGGCAACGCCGACGTGCGCTTTGCCTGCCGCGACGCCATCCGCGCCGCGGGCGACGCGATGACCGTCGACCTGAGCATCTACGACGTCAACTGGTACCGCGAGTGGACGACGGGCAGCGACGCCCAGAGCTGCTTCAGCGAGAGCAACGGCCGCGGCGACGACAACCCGCCGCCGGCGCGCAAGAACAACAAAAACGGCCAGACCCGCCCGCGCGGCAATCAGTGGGACGCCGGCTACCTCGAAGGCGAGGACTCGTGCGGCGACACCGGCGACTTCACCGTCGACTTCGACAACCGCGGCATGGACAGCAACCAGTCGGACGGCACCGACTGGGGCGAAGACGACAGCAGCCGCAAGTGCGGGCGCAGCGGGCTCGGCTCGGGGCAGTGGTTCATCTTCTTCAGAGAGCGGTAACCACTCTGAACAAATAATGAATCTGTCCGATGCCGGGCCGGCGCCGCCCGCGCGCGATGGCGCGCGCGAGGCGCCGATCCCGATGTCGCTTCGCCCGCACCTGGGGTAGATTCGCCCCATGTTGAACCGCCGCCGGTTTGGCGCCCGCGCTCGGGCCCTCTGGGATCGCATTCCCGCGCGTTATCGCGAGGGCGCGGTGCTTTTGGTGCACGAAGAGGCCGAGCCCGATCCCGAGCACCCCGACGTCTTTCTGCTCGGCGCCTGCGAGCCCGCCTGCGCGGCGCTGGAGGACGCGCTCGCCGCCGCCGGCGACTTGCGGCCCGCCGAGAAGCAGAGCGTGCTGCACTTGTGGTACGGCTCGTTCGTGGCCATGGCCGAGCGCGCGCGGGCCTTCAACTGGGCCTGCGAGCTGGAAGAGACCATCCTGCACGAGCTGACCCACCATTGGGAGCAGCGGGCTGGCCTCGACGGGCTCGATCGCTTCGACGCGGCCCAGGTCGAGAATTTCCGGCGCCTGCGCGGCTGTCGCGTGCTGCCCGGCTTCTGGCGCGATGGCGAGGCCTGGCACGACGGCCGCTGGCATATCGATGGCGACGTTTTTGTCGAGGTCGACGGTCCGCCGCCCTGGACGGTGCTCGACGAGCTGGGCCAGCAAGTGCAGGCCGTGCCCGACGAGTGCAGCGGCATCGCCACGCTGCCCGGCCACGGCGCCATGTTCGACGGCGAGCGCGGCGATCTGGTCGTCGCCCCGCGGCCGCGCCCCCGCGCCGGGCTCCTGCGCCGCTTCGCGAACTGGTTGCGGCGCCCGGCCGGCGGTTGACCCGCACCGCCGCGATATGCCCGAATGAACCATTGCCCCGCAAGGTGAGCGCCCGTGCGTGAGAAGCACATTCGGATTCGCATCGAGCAATGCCTGCTGTTGGCGGCGGCGTCGAACTGCACACGGCGCAAGTTCGGCGCCGTGCTGCTCGACCCCAAGCGCAACGTGGTGTTGATGGACGGCTATAACGGCGGTCCGCGCGGCGGCGGCGCGCTCTGCGGCGGCGACGTCTGCCTGCGCGACGCCCTCGGCGTGCAGTCGGGCACGCGCATGGAGGTCGGCTGCCATCACGCCGAGATGAACGTCATCTGCAACGCCGCCGCCCACGGCGTGCCCACCGGCGGCGCGTGGCTGCTGGTCACCGGCGAGCCGTGCGTCCTGTGCGCGAAGCTCATCCACCACGCGGGCATCACCCGGGTCATCGTCGTGCGCGAGGGCTATGCCGGCGAGAACGGCTGCCACTACCTCGAGACCCACGGCGTCGAGGTGATGCACGTCGACGGACCGCGTGACCCGCGGCTGGCGTTGGAGGATGGGGCGTGATCCGCGCCGCGCGCCTCGGGTGGGTCGCAGCGCTGCTCGCCTCTTTGGCGTGCGCCGATCCCGTCGTCGACGAAGACGCCGGCGCGGCGGCCGACGTGCCGCCGCTGCCACCCGCTGCTGATCAAGGCGGCCGCCCGCTCGATCGCGGGCTGGTCGTCGACGCCGCCCCGCCGCGTGCCGACGGCGCGATGGTGCCGGTCGACGTTGGCGGCTGCATCGCCGGGCTGTGCACCGTCTGCGGGCCCGATGGCCGCGAGCGGGCCACCGACGATGACGACCGCTGCGCCGCCGCCGATTGCAGCGTGTACGAAGCCTA
>JAGQJJ010000416.1 GCA_020430675.1 Myxococcales bacterium | reverse complement strand
GAGGTCGACGAGCGCCCGGTCGAACTCGCGGTCGAGCAGCGCGCTCAAGGTGCGCACGGTGGCGCGCACGGTGCCGGGTTGGTCGGGCTTGCCCACCGGCTCGCGGCGATCGAAGCGCCACGTCCAGACCACGGCGTCGTCCTTGGCCCGCAGCAGCCGCCAGTTCATCGCCAGCCGGGCGTAGGCGGTGTCGCCAGCGACGACCTGCTCGATGGCTTCGACCTCGCCGGCCAGGGTGTAGTCGGGTGCGATCTGGCCCACCGCGTCGGTCACCCGCGAGACCAGGCCCGAGGCGCGCAGGTGGTCGGTCACCAGGCTGGTGATCATCTTCTGCGGCCGCTCGCTCCAGCGCTGGCGGCGGTCGTAGCGAATCTCGTGCACGTCGGGGCGGAAGACCAGCTCGGTGCGCCGGTAGCTCTCGCGCAGGTCGACCTCGCGCACCCGGATGGTCACGTCGTGCGGTGTGGCGAAGTCACCGCGCTCGGCGGGGTAGGTCAGCGTGTAATAGCTGCGCGCGGGCGGGCGGCCGCAGCCGACGGCAAACAGCGCGGTCAGCAGGGCGAAGCGGGCGGCGGTGCTCAATTGGCCTCCTCGTCGTCGCCCTCGCCGATCAGCAGCAGCGAGGGGTCTTCGCGCACGCGGCGCGAGAAGTCGCTCAGGTTCTCAGCCGTCTCGCGCAGGTAGGCGAGCGCTTCGACCAGGTTCTCGCGGCTCTGGGCGAGCAGCAGGTTGGTGCGGTCGATGAGCGGGTCGACGCCGCTGAGCGTGGTGGTGCCCTGCTTGAGGAAGCCGTCGGCCGAAGCCAGCGCGCGGTCGAGCGTCTTGCGCGTCTCGCGCAGCTCGTCGAGCAGGCGGGCCGAGGCGCCGAGGGTCTTGTCGATGCTGGGCGAGATGCGCTCCAGCAGGCGGTTGACCCGGCGCGCGCTGCCGGCCAGCTCGGCGGTGAGGCCCTCCAGCTCGGCGGCGATGCGGTCGGCGCGGCCGCCCAGGCTCTTGAGCGTCTCGCGGTTCTCGGCGACCGTGGCTTCGACCGTTTCGAGCAGCTTGTTGGTGCGGTCGAGCACACCGGCGACGCGGTCCTTCATCTCGGGCGCGACCAGCGCGTTGACGCGGTCGAGCGTGGTGCTGACCTTCTCGGCGATCTCGCCGGCGCGGTTGGTCAGGTCGTCGATGCCGGAGCTGCCGGCGGGGATGTCCTCACCCGGCTTGCGCTTCGCTGCGCTGGCGGTGCCGCGGCTCAGCTCGATGTATTTGAGGCCGGTGATGCCCATCGAGCCCAGGTTGGCCACCGAGTCGCCGGCGACCGGCGTGCCTTCTTGCAGGCTGATCTGAACCTCGATGACCGACAGGTCGTTCGGGTCGATGCCGATGCGCTCGACGCGGCCGACGCGGATGCCGCTGTATTTGACCGGCGAGCCGACGTCGAGGCCGCTGAGCGAGATGCCGCCCTCGGTGTAGCGGATGGTGTAGTAGTCGCGCTCTTCGCCAAGCCGGGCGCCAGCGAGCGCGATCAGGCCGCCGACGAGCAGCAGGAGCCCGCAGGCGACGAAGATGCCGAGGCGCATCTTCTGGGTCTTGGTCACCCCCATCAGCGGCGCTCCTTTGGGGCTGGCTGGCCCTTGGTTCTGGTGGGCGCGGCGGCCAGATCGGGGGCCAGCGCTTCGAGCGCGGTGCGCGGGCCGCGCATCTCGCCAGCGGCGAGGCGGTCGAAGAAGGCGCGAATCTCATCGTGCTCGCTGTGGCGCACCTCGTCGAGCGTGCCGTCGGCGAGCACCTTGCCTTTGCTGAGGTAGACCACCTTGTCGGCGATCTTCTCGATGCTGAGCAGCTCGTGCGTGACAACAACCACCGCCATGCCGAAGCGGTCGCGCAGGCGCAGCAAGAGCTCGTCCAGCTCGGCGCTGGTCAGCGGGTCGAGGCCGGCGCCGGGCTCGTCGCAGAAGAGCAGCTCGGGGTCGAGCGCCATGGCCCGCGCCAGCGCGGCGCGTTTGCGCATGCCGCCGCTCAGCTCGGAGGGCAACAGGTGCTCGGCGTGGCTCAGCTCGACCAGCGAGAGCTTGAGGCGCACGATCTCGGCGATGACATCGGGCGGCAGGTCGGTGTGCTCGCGCAGCGGCAGGGCCACATTGTCGCCGATGGTGATCGAGCCGAGCAGCGCGCCGTACTGGAACAGCACGCCGATGCGCGTCAGCAGGCGCGCGCGCGCCGGGCCTTCGAGGTTCACGAGCTCTTCGCCGAGCATCTTCACCGTGCCCTGCTTCATGGGCACGAGGCCGATGCAGCTCTTCATCAGCGTGCTCTTGCCACAGCCCGAGCCGCCGAGCACGACGCGCACCTCGCCGCGCTGCACGGTCAGGTCGACGCCGCGCAGGATGAGCTTCTCGCCGTAGCCGGCGGCGAGATCGCAAATATCGAGGGCGGGCGCGGTCATAGCACGATGTAGAACAGCACGCTGAACAGGCAGTCGGCGACGATGATGTAGAAGATGGACGCCACAACCGAGGCGGTGGTCGTGCGCCCGACCTCACTCGCGCCGCCGCGCACGCGGAAGCCGTAGTAGAGGCCGATGAGCCCGATGCCATAGGCGAAGGCCAGGCTCTTGACCAGGCCGCTGATCAGATCCCAGGGCGCGAGCGCGTCGAGCATCTGGTTGAGGAAGGCGTTCCAGGCGATGTCGAGGTAGACCACGCCGACGAGGAAGCCGCCGAGCATGCCGAGCAGGTCGGAGAGCACGGTCAGCAGCGGCACCATCAACGTGATGGCCAGCAGGCGCGGCAAGGCCAGGAAGTGGATCGGGTCGAGGCCCATCACGGTGAGGGCGTCGATCTCTTCGCTGACCTGCATGGTGGCGATCTCGGCGGCGATCGACGAGCCCGAGCGGCCGGCGACGAGGATGGCGGTCATCAGCGGCGCCATCTCGCGCACCATCGAGACCGCGGTCAGGTCGGCGACGAAGATCGCCGCGCCGAACTGCCGAAGCTGGTGGGCCGACTGGAAGGCGACGGTCAGGCCGACCAGGAAGGTGATCAAGCCGACGATGCCCAGGGCGCGCGAGCCGATGTCGATCGCCTGCTCGATGAGCGCGCCAAAGCGCAGCTTGCGCGGGTGGCGCAGGGCGCCGAGCACGGCAAACGTCGAGTCGGCGGCGAGTTGCAGGAAGTCGACAAAACCAGCGCCGCTGTTGATCAGGCCGCCGCCGAGGGCCTCGATGGCGCCCGGTGGCGCGGCCGGTGGATCGGGCAGGGCGTCGACCCGGAACATGGCCAGCGCGCGGCGCGCCGGCTCGCTCACGGCGGTGACCCGGACCTGGGCCCCGGTGCCCTGCGCGCGGCGCAGCGCGCCGACCAGGGCGGCGACGGCGGCGCTGTCCATCGCTTCGACGGCTGAGAGGTCGAGGTCGAGCGATTGCCCGGCCCGCGGCGCCTGCTTGACGAGCAGGCCGGCCAGCTCGCCGACGACATCACGGCGCAAAGGCCCGCTGAGGCGCAGGACGCTCGCGCTGCCTTCGCCGTCGATGCGGAATCGGAGACCGGTACTCAACGCGCCGAACATACCGCCCCGCGCCTGGAACGCGCAACGCAGGTCAGACGCTGCGGATCTCGATGTCGGCCACCCCGACGCGCAGCTCGCCGTCGGCGTTGCGCTCGATGATGCGGTCGGCGTCTTCGATGCCCAGCATGGCAAACTCGCGCCGCAGGCGGCTGATATGCACATGCAGCCGGTTCTCGTTGGTGCGCAGGTCTTCGAGCAGCGTCTCGCGGTCGACCCAGCCCTCGGCGGCTTCGGTGTGACCCAAATCGCGGTCTTCGAGGCGCTTCTGGCACAGGTAGAAGAGAAGCTGGTGATGCGCGCGCAGCGGCGGCGTGGCGAACGCCTGCCCGCGCCAGTGCACTTCGAGCCGCAAGATGAGCTGCGCCTGGGTGATCTGGAAGCACAGGCCGATGGTGCGGATGGCCGGGTGGCTGGTCTCGACCGTGGGCTCGCCGCCCGCGGCGAGCGGCGGCAGCAGCAAGCGCCAACGCTGGTCGCCGAGCTCGATGATCTGGCCGTCGACCACCGCGTACCGGTTCGGGCCGTCTTCGAGCGCGTAACCCTCGCCCTGCGGCAGCACGATGAGCTGCGGGTCGTCGGTGTCGGGCAGGAAGAGCATGCGGTCGCGGGCGCGGATATGGCTGGCGCCCTCGGTCTCGGCCCACGCGAAGGGGCCTGACGGGCCCTCATCGACCAGCCGCCACGTCTCGGCGGCGTCGCCGAAGACGATCGCCTCACCCACGCTCACCGTGCGCAATTCGCCCGCGTTGAGGCGGTGCATGTCGGCGCCGACGACCGTGCCGTTGGTGCTGTGCAGGTCGCGCAGATGCCAGCGGCCGCCCTGCCAGCGCAGCTCGGCGTGGTGGCTTGAGGCGCCGGGATCGTCGAGCTGCAGGTCGCAGCGCCGCGAGCGGCCGATCAGGCAGCGGGTGGGCATCGAAAAGAGCCGGTCGGTGGCGAGGTGGCGCAGGACTCCCATGGCGGCAGGTTAACCCACTTGGCGCACGCAAACATCGGGCGCGAGGCGCATCAATGCGCCAATCCTTCGGCCCAGGCCACCAGCGCCGTGGGCGGATCGACGGCCTTGGCGCGCTGATGGGTGACCAGCAGGGCGAGGCGCAGGCAGGTGAGCGGGTCGGGACGGCCGAGGCGAGCGGGCACCTTCAGGCCGCTCTTCAGCGCCAGATCGAGCGAGCGCGAAGCGGCGC
>JAGQJJ010000415.1 GCA_020430675.1 Myxococcales bacterium | reverse complement strand
CCGACATCGTGGTGCTCATCGTGGCCGCCGACGACGGCGTCATGCCGCAGACGGTCGAGTCGATCAACCACGCCAAGGCGGCCGGCGTGCCGCTGGTGGTGGCGATCAACAAGGTCGACAAGCCTGGCGTTGACGTCGAGCGCATCAAGCAGGCGCTGACGCAGTACGAGCTGGTGCCCGAAGAATGGGGCGGCGAGACGATGTATGTGCCGGTCAGCGCGCTGACCGGGCAGGGCATCGACGACCTGCTCGAAGCCCTGGTGCTGCAGGCCGAAGTGCTCGAGCTCAAGGCCAACGCCACGAAACCGGCCTACGGGCGCGTGGTGGAAGCCCGCGTCGACAAGGGCCGCGGCGTGGTCTGCACCGTGCTCGTGCAGGAAGGCACGCTCAAGCCCGGCGACTACATCGTCAGCGGTCAGAATTTCGGCCGCGTGCGCGCCATGCTCGACCACACCGGCAAGCGCCTCAAGGCCGCCGGCCCCTCGACCCCGGTCGAGGTGCTCGGTCTGGGCGGCATGCCGGCGGCGGGCGATGCCTTCTACGTGGCCGCCAACGAGCGCGACGCCAAGCGGGTCGCCGAGACGCGCACCGACAAGGAGCGGGCCACCCGCCCCGGCGTGCAGCCTTCGCGTGATCTGCTGGCGATGATGGGCAAGCCCGAGAAGGAGATTCAGAACATCATCCTGAAGACGGATGTGTCCGGGTCTCTCGAAGCGCTCAAGACGGCCATCGAGCAGCTGGGCAACGATGAGGTCGACATCAAGCTGGTTCACACCGGCGTCGGCGCCATCAGCGAGTCGGACATCGACCTGGCGGTCGCCTCCGAGGCGACGGTCATCGGCTTCAACGTGGCGCCCGACGCCAAGGCGAAGCGCACGGCCGACCAGGGCAGCGTCAAGGTGCTGACCTTCTCGGTCATCTACGACGTGATCGACACGCTCAAAGAGCTGCTCAGCGGCCTGCTGGCGCCCGAGACGGTCGAGGAATACCTCGGCCGCGCCGAGGTGCGGGCGGTGTTCCACATTCAGCGCATCGGTCCGGTCGCCGGCTGCTTCGTGCTCGACGGCAAGATTCTGCGCAACGCCCAGGCGCGCGTGCACCGCGGCGGCGCGGTCATTCACACCGGCAAGCTCACCACGCTCAAGCGCTTCAAGGACGACGCGCGCGAGGTGGCCGCCGGCTACGAATGTGGTCTGTCGGTCGACGGCTACAAAGAGATCGTCGAGGGCGACCAGGTCGAGGTCTTCGAGGTGAAGACCATCAAGCGCAAGATCAGCTGATCGGCCCGCGATGGCCCGCACGCCCTTCCGCCGAACCGACCGCGTCTCGTCGCTGGTCCGCCAGGTGCTCGCCGAGCTGTTGACCTTCGAGGTCAAGGATCCGCGGGTGCAGGGGGTCTCGATCACCGAGGTCGAGGTGACCGGCGATCTGCGCGAGGCGCGCATCTTCATCATGCACCCCGGCGACGACGTCGCGGCCCAGGCCGTGCTCGACGGCTTGCAGCAGGCGAGCGGGTATTTGCGCCGCGAGCTCGGCCAGCGGGTGCGCCTGCGCGTCACGCCTGAGCTGAGCTTCCGCTTCGACGCCTCGCTGGCCTATGGCGCACGCATCGAAGCGCGGCTGCGCGAGCTGGGCCTGGGCGATGGTCGCGCCGAAGAGGGCGAAGCGGGCGACGCCAGCAACGATTCGGAGCCCGATGGCGCGCGCTGACCGCGCCGCCGGCCCCGAACCGCGCGGCGTGCTCCTGATCGACAAACCCTCCGGTCTCACCAGCTTCGGGGTTGTCGCCCGCGTGCGCCGCGCGCTGGGCATCAAGCGCGTCGGCCACACCGGCACCCTCGACCCGTTGGCGACCGGCCTGCTGCCGATCTGCGTCGGCGCGGCCACCCGCCTGGTCCCGTTCCTCACCGACGCAGGCAAGACCTACCGGGCGACCGTGCGCCTCGGCGTCGCCACCGACACCTACGACGCCGATGGCCAGATCGTGCAGCGCGACCCGCTTGAGGCCGTCGCGGCGATCACGGCGGACCAGGTCGAGGCCACTTTGGCGCAGTTCCGCGGTGTCATTGACCAGCGCCCCCCAGCCTTCTCGGCCATTCAGGTCGACGGCGAGCGCCTCTACGCCCGCGCCCGCCGCGGCGAGGCGGTCGAAGCGCCGGTGCGCACCGTCACGGTGCATCGCCTTGAAATGCTGAGCTTTGCGTCGCCCGATCTCATCATCGAGGTCGACTGCTCCAAGGGCACCTACATCCGCAGCCTGGCCGTCGACCTCGGCGCCGCGTTGGGTCTGGGGGCCCACCTGAGCGCGCTCCGACGGCTTCGCGTGGGCGCCTTCGACGTGGATGACGCCCTCTCGCTCGACGCGCTGACCGCCGATGTGGCCAAAGCCGCGCTGGTCACGCCCGCCGCCGCGCTCGCGCATCTGCCCGCCGTGCAACCGGACGAAGCGGTCGTGACCGATGTGCGCGTCGGGCGCCGCCCGCCGCTGCCCAACGTGCCCCCAGGCCTCAGCCGTCTGCTCGACGCGACCGGTCGGCTGGTGGCGATCATCGACGCCAGGGGCGCCGAACCCCTCGAAATCGTGCGCGGCTTTCCACCCGATGATCCTTGACAAAACACCTGCCCTGCGGTATACGCCCGCCGCACTTCATTCAAGATGATGTGTTCAACCGACCGCTGCTGGACGACGGCCCGGCAGTGGCGCAGTCCGAAGGGACGTAAAGCATGCCGCTCGATCGCGACGTCAAATCCGAGATCATTGAACAGCACCGCCGGGGCGACAACGACACCGGCTCGCCCGAGGTTCAGGTCGCCCTGATCACCCAGCGGGTGCGCGACCTGACCGAGCACTTGAAGGTGCACTCGCACGACCACGCCTCGCGGCGGGGCCTCAAGAAGCTCGTCGGCCAGCGCCGCCGGCTGCTGCGCTACCTGGAGAGCCAGGACATCGAGCGCTATCGCAGCCTGATTCAAACGCTCGGTCTGCGCCGCTGATGGGAGGGAGCCTTCGGGCTCCCTTTCGCTTTTTCCGGCCATGGGCCGGTTGAGATTTGCGCCGGCGGGATGGTCCCGTCGGCACTTTTTGAGATGGGCGCCGACCGGATTCGGCGCCGCCACGCCTGTCGGGCTGATCAGGCAATGCGCCTCCGGGTCTGACCTGTGCTCGCGACCAACGTCGCGGCCACAGGTCAGGAACCGAGGCGTGAGATGGGCCCCCCAGGCGTCAGAACCGCGCGCCCGTATGGCGCGCAATGAGGATGCCACATGGCCAGACTCACCGTGAAAGCGCCGTTCGGCGAAGCCGAAATCAGCATTGAAACCGGGCGGATGGCCCGCCAGGCCGGCGGCGCCGTCTTCGTGCGCATGGGCGACACTGCCGTGCTCGTCACCTGCACCGGGGCCCGCTCCGAGCGCCCGGGCACGAACTTCCTGCCGCTGACCTGCGAATACATCGAGAAGCAGTACGCCGCGGGCAAGATCCCCGGCGGCTACTTCAAGCGCGAGACCCGCCCCGGGCCGTGGGAGGTGCTCAACGCACGCCTCATGGACCGCCCGATGCGCCCCCTCTTCCCCAAGACCTGGCGCAAGGACATTCAGGTCATCGCGACCGTCGTCTCGTTCGACCGCAAGAACGACCCCGCCGTCTGCGCCATGGTCGGCGCCTCGGCGGCCACCTGCATCAGCGACGTGCCGTTCGACGGCCCCATCGCCGGCTGCCGGGTGGCGCTGATCGATGGTCAGTACGTCATCAACCCGTCGTTTGAGGCCCAGGCCAACGCCAAGCTGAACCTGATCGTCGCCGCCTCGGCCGACGCGGTCACGATGGTCGAAGGCGAAGGCCGCGAAGCCAGCGAAGACGAGATGATCGAGGCGATCATCGCCGCGCATGAAGCGATGAAGCCGATCATCGCCCTGCAGCGCGAGCTGGCGGCCAAGGTGGGCAAGGACAAGATGACGGTCGAGGCGCCCAAGGTCGACGTCGACCTGTTCGCCCGCGTCATCGACCTGTCGATCGACGACCTGGCCGACGCGCTCTCGGTGGCCAACAAGCAGGCCCGCAGCGACGCCCTGCGCGCGGCGACCTACCAGGTGCTCGACACCCTGGCCGCCGAAGATCCGGCGCTCGCCGACCGCCGCGACGAGATCAAGGACTACATCCACCAGATCGAGCGCGACATCGTGCGCACGCAGGTGGTCGAAGAGGGTGTGCGCATCGACGGCCGCGGGCTTGAGGACGTGCGCCCCATCACCTGCGAGCTCGGCGTGCTGCCCCGCACCCACGGCTCGGCGCTGTTCACCCGCGGTGAGACCCAGGCGCTCGCCGCGGTCACGCTGGGCACGCGCCGCGATGAGCAGCGCATCGACAACCTGCACGGCGACACCTTCGTGTCGTTCATGCTGCACTACAACTTCCCGCCGTTCTCAACCGGCGAGACCAAGATGCTGCGCTCGCCCGGCCGCCGCGAGATCGGCCACGGCGCGCTCGCGCAGCGCGGCGTCGAGCCCATCCTGCCGGCGCACGACGACTTCAGCTACACGCTGCGCATCGTCAGCGAGGTGCTCGAGTCGAATGGCTCGTCGTCGATGGCCACCGTCTGCGCTTCGTCGCTGGCGCTGATGCAGGCCGGCGTGCCGGTCAAGAAGGACGTCGCTGGCATCGCGATGGGGCTGATTCAGGAAGAGGACAAGATCGCGGTCCTCTCCGACATCCTCGGCGATGAGGATCACCTCGGCGACATGGACTTCAA
>JAGQJJ010000414.1 GCA_020430675.1 Myxococcales bacterium | reverse complement strand
ACACCTGCGACGCGGTCGCGGGCGAGCCGGGCGTCGAGACCTGCGATGGCGCGGACGACGACTGCGACGGCACCGTGGACGAGGGCTTCCGCCTGGGCCAGCCGTGCAGCGGCGGCGTGGGGGCCTGCACGCGGCCCGGCCAGTTCGTCTGCGTGGGCGATGGCACCGCCACCTGCGACGCCCGCCCCGGGGCCCCGGCCCCGGAGGCCTGCAAGGCCGCGGACGACGACTGCGATGGCCGCACCGACGAGGGCCTGCAGCTCGGGGAGGCCTGCGCCGAGGGCGTGGGCGCCTGCCGCGCCGAGGGGGTGCGCGCCTGCGACGCCAACGGTGGCGCCCATTGCACCGCCGAGCCCGGCGCCCCGCAGGCCGAGCGCTGCAATGGCATCGACGATGACTGCGACGGCCGCAGCGAAGAAGGCCTGGGGCTCGGCGAAGCCTGCACCGAAGGCATCGGCGCCTGCGCCCGCACCGGCCGCTTCATCTGCGACAACAACGGCGGGGTGACCTGCAGCGTGCGCGCCGGCCCCTCGGCGGCCGAGACCTGCAATGCCATCGACGATGACTGCGATGGCCGCACCGATGAGACCTTCCCGCTGGGGGCGGCCTGCGCGGTCGGCCTGGGCCGCTGCGAGCGCGCGGGCGTGTTCATCTGCGCCGGCGGCGCCGCCGTCTGCGATGTCTCGCCCGGTGACCGGCGCGACGAGCGATGCGATGGCATCGACGATGACTGCGACGGCCGCACCGATGAAGACTTCCCGCTGGGCCGGCCCTGCACGGAAGGCATCGGCGCCTGCCTGCGCCGCGGCGCCGAAGAGTGCACGGCCGATGGCACCGGCACGCAATGCAGCGCGTCGGCCGGCGAACCGCAGCCAGACACTTGCAATGCCATCGACGATGACTGCGATGGCACCACCGACGAAGACTATCCGCTCGGCGCCGCCTGCACCGTGGGCCTCGGCGAATGCCGCAACCGCGGCGGCTTCATCTGCGGCGACGACGGTGACGCGGTCTGCGATGTCGACCCGCTGCCGGCCGCGGTCGAGCGGTGCGATGGCCGCGACGAAGACTGCGATGGCCGCGTCGACGAAGACTTCGACCTCGGCGGCGCCTGCGTCGTCGGCCTGGGCATCTGCGCCCGCCCCGGCGTGAAGGTCTGCGCCCCCGATGGCACCGGCGACTGCCAGGGCCTCGTCGGTCCGCCCGAAGAAGAGGGCTGCGACGACCTCGACAACGACTGCGACGGCCTCGTCGACGAAGGGGAGGGGCCCCAGGCCGGCGAAGCTTTTGCCCTCTGCGGCCCCCGCTACCGAAGCTGCCTCGACGCGCTGCGCGCCGGGCGGGTGCAGAGCGGCGTCTACCGCATCTCGCCCGTCGACCACGCCGGCCAGCTCGTCTACTGCGACCAGACGACTGACGGCGGCGGCTGGACGCTGGTCGGCAATACCCGCACCACGCCCCTGCTCGACCAGCTCTCGCCCTGGTACGACGACCTGACCCGCCTCGTGCCCCAGGCCGCGCACGCCGGCATCTGGAACGGCCTGGCGCACCTCGACGAGCAGGCCTTCGACGTGCGCTTCGCCTGCCGCGCCGCGCCGCCCGGGGCGGAGCGCCAGTTCGACGTCGACCTCGCCTTCTACGGCACGCCCTGGTACCGCGAGTTCATCATCGGCCCCGACGCGCAGACCTGCTTCTTGCCCGGCGATCAGGTGGCCGCCGAGCCTGCTCCGGCCCGGCGCGACCTGAACACCGGCGAGGTGCGCGCCAACGGCCAGCCCTACGCCGGTGCCGCCGGGCGGCTCGTCGGCGAGCGCCGCTGCGCCAATGAGACCGACTTTGCGGTCGACTTCGACGACCAGGGCATCGGCGGCGTGGTCGACGCCACCGATTGGGGCGCGCAGGCCCGTGTGCCGCGCTGCGGCGGACTCGCGGTCAACAACGGCCACTGGCTCGTCTTCGCGCGCGAATCGCAGGCCCGCGGCCTGGGCCGCATCGGCCTGCTCGGCGTGCCTTCGCTCGAACAGCCCGTGCGCGCCGCCGGCTTCGAACCGGTGCTGCTCGACTACGACGCCGACGCGCTGATGGACGCGCTCGATCCCGAGACGCTGCCGGCCATCTTCATCGGCCGCTACGCCCATGACTGGGCGCTCTTCTCTGACGGCGTGCGCCAGTCGCTCAGCGACTACAACGCGGCGGGCGGCAGCGTGGTGACCGAGTACGACGGCGCCAGCCTCTTCGCCTCGCGCATGGACCCCGAGTTCCTCTATGCCGACGGCGCGCCCGACGTGATGGAGTGGGTCACCGCCCTGGTCGGCCACGGCGGCGAGCGCGGCCCGGCGACGCCGATTCACCACCTGGTCATCGGCGACCCGGTGCTGCGCGGCGTGCCCGACCCGTTTGCCAGCGCCGAAGGCACGCAACGCTTCCTCACCTACTCGCGCAGCCACAGCACGCTGCCCATCGACATGCGCCCGCTGGCCTGGTTTGCCGGCGACGACGGCGAGTGGCCCGACGCGGTCAACTACGCCCTGCTGCGCGGCGTCCGCTGCGAAGGCAACCTGCTCTTCGGCCTCTTCGACTACGCCGACGCGCCGCTCGACCCGGCCATCTTCCGCCTCGTCGGCAACCTGGCCGCGGCCGCCATCTCGCCGCCGCCCGCCGACGTGGAAGACATCTGCTCCGAGGTGATCGGCGGCGGCTGACCCTTGGGCTCTGGCAAACGCCGGGCCGAGTAGTTGTTTGCCAGACCCTTGATCGGCCCTGGACGCCGTGCGAAGGTCCGCCCCAACCTGCGGAGGCTCGAATTCGGTGGCTGACCCCCTGCTGCTCACGCCCGGACCCCTGACCACCGCCGCCGCCACCCGCGCCGCGATGACGCGCGACTATGGCTCGCGCGACCCCGCCTTCGTGGCCATCACGCAGCGCGTCTGTCAGCAACTCGTCGCGCTCGCTGGCGGCGACGCCGGGTTCGCCTGCGTGCCCATGCAGGGCAGCGGCACGTTTGCCATCGAAGGCGCCGTCGGCACCCTCGTGCCCCGCGACGGCAAGCTGCTCGTCTGCGTCAACGGCGCCTATGGCGAGCGCATGGCCGAGATCGCCCGCACCATCGGCCGCGCCTGCACGACGCTCGAATTCGACGAGACCGAGCCGGTCGACCCCGCCCGCCTCGACGCCGCCCTGCGCGCCGACCCGCAGATCAGCCATGTGGGCGTCATTTACTGCGAGACCACCGCCGGGGTGCTCAACCCGATCGAGGCGATCGGCGCCGTCGTCGCCCGCCACGGCCGCCGGCTGCTGCTCGATGCCATGAGCGCCTTTGGTGCCTTGCCCCTCGATGTCATGACGCTGCCGGTCGACGCGGTGATGGCATCGAGCAATAAATGCCTCGAAGGCGTGCCCGGCCTGGGCTTCGTGCTGGCGCCCGTCGCCGCGCTCGTCGCCGCCAAAGGCAACGCCCATTCGCTCGCGCTCGACCTTTGCGCGCAGCACCTGCGCCTCGCCCGCGATGGCCAGTGGCGCTTCACCCCGCCCACGCATGTCATCGCCGCGCTCGACGCCGCGATCGCCGCTCACGCGGCCGAAGGCGGCGTCGACGGCCGCGGCGCCCGCTACCGCGCCAACTGCAAGCGGCTCGTCGATGGCATGCGCGCGCTGGGTTTTGGCACGCTGCTGCCCGACGCCGTGCAGGCGCCGATCATCGTCACCTTCGCCGAACCCGAAGACCCGCGCTTTGTCTTCGAGACGTTCTATGACGCCTTGAACACACGGGGATTTGCCATCTATCCCGGCAAGTTGACCCGCGCCGCCACCTTCCGCGTCGGCTGCATCGGCCAGGTCTTCGCCGCTGACATCGACCGCTTCCTGAGCGCCGTGCGCGAAGCCCTCGCCGAGCTGGGCCTGCCCACGCCGCTGCCGGCCATGGAGATGACCCGATGAGCGATGCCTTCCAGCGCACCTGGCGCGGCCCGATCAAGGCCGTCGTCTTCGATTGGGCCGGCACCACCGTCGACTTCGGCTGCTGCGCGCCGGCCGGCGTTTTTGTCGAGGTCTTCCGCCGTCGCGGCGTCGCGGTGCCCATGGCCCGCGCCCGCGAGCCGATGGGCACCCACAAGCGCACGCACCTCGAGATTCTGGCCGCCATGCCCGAAGTGGCCTCCGGCTGGCAGGCGAAGCATGGCCGCGCCATCGAGAAGGCCGACCTCGACGCGCTCTACCATGAGCTGATCGAATTGCAGCTCGCGGTGCTGCCCGACTACGCCGATCCCATCCCCGGCGCGCTCGACGCCGTCGCCGCCCTGCGCGCCCGGGGCATCGCCATCGGCTCGACCACCGGCTACATCCCCGAGATGCTCGCCGTGCTGCGCGAAGCCGCGGCGGTCAAAGGCTACGCGCCCGACTGCGCGATCAGCGCCGGCGAGGTGCCCGAGGGCCGCCCGGCGCCCTACCTGATCTTCGAGGCCATGTCGCGCCTGGGCGTCTGGCCGGTGCAGGCGGTGGTCAAGGTCGGCGACACCGTCAGCGACATCGAAGCCGGCCTCAACGCCGGGGTCTGGTCGGTGGGCATCGCGGTCACCGGCAACGCCGTCGGCCTCAGCGAAGCAGAATGGAAGGCCACGCCGCCCGCCGACCAGGCCGCGTTGACCGCCAAGGCCCGCGCCTCGCTCGCCGCCGTGGGCGCCCATTACGTCATCGACACGCCCGCCGAGGTGCCGGCGCTCATCGAGGCCATCGAAGCCCGCCTGCGCGCGGGC
>JAGQJJ010000413.1 GCA_020430675.1 Myxococcales bacterium | reverse complement strand
TGCCGGCCACAGCTTCGGCGGCTATACGACGCTCGCCGTGGGCGGCGGCGCCTACGCGGTCGACGCCTGGCAGGCCGACTGCCCCGATTACGCGCTGCCCCGCATCTGCGACGCCTTGCCCGAGGCGGCCGCGCGGTATCGCGCCGGGTTCGCCGACCCGCGGGTGAAGGCGCTGATCGCCATGGCGCCCGGCGATTACCTGCTGTTCCTCGACGGCCTGGGCGCGATCGAGACGCCGGTGCTGCACCTGACCGGCCGGCTCGACCGCATGACCACCGAGGCCGGCTCGGGCACGCCCATCTGGCAGGCGTTGCAGGGCCCGGCGCACCGGCGCGTGCAGTTCGCCGCCGGCGGCCATTTCACCTTCACCAACCTTTGTCCGTGGATTGGCGGGCTCGGGCGCGACGACGGCTGCGGGCCCGATTTCACCCCGCCCGCCGAGGCCCACCCGGTGATCATCGAATATGTCTGGGCCTTCTTGCAGTGGCAGCTGTTCGGCGACGACGCCGGCCGCGCGCTGCTCGATGGCCCGCCGCTCCACCCGGCGGTGGAGGTCTTGCGCAAGGAGGCGGAGTGATGCGCCGCGGGGTGCTGTTGCTGGTATTGCTGGCCTGGGCGTGCGGCGAAGAGGAGGCCGACGGCCCCGACGCCGCGGTGGTGGATGCGTCGATCGAGATGGACGCGGCCGACGACGCGCCCGACGCTGAGGTCGACGATGAGGTCGACGCCGAGGTCGATGAAGGCCCCGACGCGGCCCCGATCACGCCCGGCGTGGGCTACTACGAAGAGCGCATCTTCTACGAGACGCCCAACGGCATGGGCTCGCGGCGCCTGCCGGTCTACTGGTGGTACCCGGCCATTCCCGAGGGCCCCCCGGCGCTCTATCTGGGCAGCATCGCCCGCACCGACGTGCACACCAACGCGCCGCCGCTCATCGAGGGCCAGGCGCCGGTGCTGGTCTTCTCGCATGGCAGCGGCGGCTTCGCCCAGCAGAGCTGGTGGCTGACCGAAGGCTTCGCCGCCGCTGGCTTCGTGGTGGTCTCGATCGACCACATCAACAATACTTTCAATGACATGAGCGGCGGCTCCGAGATGTTCGAGCTGCGCCCCGCCGACATCCGCGCCGTGATTGACCACCTCGCCACGCTGCCGCCCGAGCACCCATTGGCGGGCCATGTCGAGGTCTCGCGCGTGGCCCTGGCCGGGCACAGCTTCGGCGGCTACACGACGCTGGCGCTCTCAGGCGCGGCTTACGATCTGGCCGCCGCCGAAGCGGTCTGCGCCGAGGGCAACAACGACGTCTGCGACGTGCTCGAAAGCTCGCGGGAGCGCTTTGCCGCCGGCCTGCGCGACGAGCGCGTCGCCGTGGCGGTGCCGATGACGCCGGGCGGCTACGCGCTCTTCCAGAACGGGCTGGCCGACATCAGCATCCCCACGCTGCTGGTGACCGCGGCGCTCGACCAGACGCTGCCCGACGCAGAAGAGGGCACGCCCATCTGGGAGGGCCTCGCCGGCGCCGATGACATGCGCGTGCAGTTCACCAACGCCGGTCACTTCAGCTTCATCAGCGTCTGCAATCTGCTCGGGCAGTTCGGCGTCGATGACGGCTGCGGCCCGCAGTTCACGCCCACCGACCGGGTCGGCCAGATCACGCTCGACTACGCGCTGGCCTTCGTGCGGCTGCACCTGCTCGGCGACGACTCGGGGCGCACGCTGCTCGACGGGCCGTCGCCCGATCCCGAGGTCGAGATCAGCCGCAAAGCGGGCGCGCCATGAGCGAGCTGCCCGCGCCCGAGGCGGTGCTGCCCCATCGCGCGCCGTTTCTCTTCGTCGATCGGGTGCTGCGCTGCACGGCCGACGAGGCGGTGGCCGAGCGCTGTTTTCCGGCCAGCGAGCCCTTCTTCGCCGGCCATTTTCCCGGCCAGCCGCTGGTGCCGGGCGTCATCCTCATCGAAGGGCTGGCCCAGACGCTCGCTTATCTGGCGCTGCGCCAGGTGGGCGGCGGCACGGTGCTGCTGACCGGCGTGGAAGGCTGCCGCATCCGACGCCCGGTGCGCCCTGACGAGACCGTGACCTATGCCATCAAGGTCGACAAGAGCCGCATGGGCATGGTGGTGGCCACCGGCGCGGTGACCGTCGGCGACGACCGCGTCTTGACCGCGACGCTCAAGGGCTTCATCGAGCGCGGCTCGACACCCCCCAAGTCAGGCTGAGGCCGGCCGAGGCAAATCGGTCCGCTTCGCCTTCGAGGTCGGCGCGGGTCAGCGGGCGCTCGCGCAGCCAGGTCGGCGGGAAGGTGACGTGGATCTGGTCGCCCTTGACCGCCAGCTTGATGTCGGGGCGCGGGTTGGGGCTGCGCGTGCGGTTGAGGCGCGCGGCCAGGCGCAGCAGCACGGTCAGCCGAATCGCCAGCGCGGTGCGCAGACCGGCCAGCTCACGGATGCGGCCGATGTCGAGCTTGCGGCGCACGCCCAGCACCATCGCCGCCAGCAGCGCCTGCTCGCCGCGGCTGAAGCCGGGCATATCGCTGTTGGCGATCAGGTAAGAGCCATGGCGGTGGTAGCCGGCATAGCTGATCGCCTTGCCGATCTCGTGCAGCCGCGCCGCCCAGCGCAGCATGCGCGCCCCTTCTTCGGGGTCGAGGCCCCACGGGCCGGCGGCCTGCTCAAAAAGCGCCAGCGCCAACGTCTCGACGCGGCCCGCCTGCTCGGCGTCGGCGCCGTACCGCTCGGCCATGCGCTGCACCGTGGTCTCGCGCACGTCGGCGTGCACGGCGCGGCCGATGAGGTCGAGGATGACGCCTTCGCGCAGCGCCGAGCCCGAGGCGACCATGCGCTCCAGGCGCAAGCTGCGAAAGACGCCGCGCAGAATGGCGACGCCGCCCGGAAACACATTGGCGCGGTCGCGCGGCAGGCCGTTGAGCGACAGGCGGCTGATCTTGCGGGCGCGGCGCATGGCGCCGATCAGCCAGTCAAGCCCTTCGAGGGTGATGCAGTGGTCGGCCTTGCCGTTGGCCGTCAGCACGTCCTGCACCGCGTTGATGGTGCCCGACGAGCCATAGGCATGGCGCCAGCCGAGGCGCTTGTAGGCGCGGTGCAGCGAGCCCAGCTCGAGGCGCGAAGCCACCGTGGCCTGATCGAAGTGCTCGCCGATCAGCTTGTCATCGATGAAAAAGCGGCGGGTGTACTCGACGCAGCCCATATAGAGGCTGTCGGCGCGCAGGATGTTCTGCCCCTCGCCGACGATGCACTCGGTGCTGCCGCCGCCGATGTCGACCACCAGGCGCCGCTCGCCGTCATCGGCCAGGTCATGGGCCACGCCGAGGTAGACCAGGCGCGCTTCTTCGGCGCCGCTGATGATCTCGATGCGATGGCCGAGCGCATCCTGCGCGCGCGCGATGAAAGCCATGCCATCGCTGGCTTTGCGCAGCGTATTGGTGCCGACGGCGCGCACGTTCTCGGGCGGCACGCGCGCGAGGCGGTGACCGAATTGCTCGAGGCAGTCGAGGGCGCGGCGCTGCGCCTTGGCGGTCAGGGTGCGCTCGGCGGTCAGGCCGGCGGCGAGCAGCACGCGCTCCTTGATCTTGTCGACCACGTGCAGGTGGCCGTCCTGCTCGTCGACGATGAGCAGGTGAAAGCTGTTGGAGCCGAGGTCAACCGAAGCGAAGGTCCGATCCATCCACCGGATCTACCACGTTTCGCCGATGACGCACGGCGTCATGTGCGTGACTTCGGATCGCCGGCCAGGGTCAGGGGGTGGGCGTCGATGAGGTCGAACTGCCGGACGCGGCGGTCGGCGGCCCAGGTATAGAGCGCGACGCGGTCCAGCGTCAGGGACTCGGCGGGCGGCGGCGTGTCGTGCAGCCAATCGAGCACCGCCGCGCGTTGGCTCGCGGTGGCGTCGCGGGTGGGCCGGGCGATCGTCAGGTGGGGGCGCGGCGGCCGCGTATCGGGCCGGGCGCCGGCGCCGCGCAGCGCGCCGTCGCGGCCCGCGGCGATCAAATCCACCAGCGTTTCGCGGCCTTCGCCGGGCTCGACGCCGATGGCCGAAAAGTGCCGGCGCGGCCCAAACGCACCGAGTCCGCCAAGGCGCACGACCGCGCCGTGATGCCAGCCGCCAGCCGCAAATCCGCGGCGCGCGGCGGCCTCGCCGACCGGGCCGAAGAAGGCCAGGGTCAGGTGCAGGTCGGCCGGCTTGAACCACCGCAGACCCGGCGGCGCGCTGGCCTGCAAGGTGGTCAGCAACCGTTCGCCGACCCACGTCGCGACCGGCAAGCCGACAAACCAATTGGCGCCGCGGGTGTTCATGGCACCGTGACCGCCGTCTCTGGCGACGCGGCGGTTCGGAAATCGGGCCCCTGCGCCTCGATGGCGTAGCGATGCCGGCCAGGCGGCGGTGCGTCGGTGAAGCCGGCTTCGGCGGCGGCGACCTCGGCCACCACCGCACCGTCGCGCAGTACGCGCACGGTCGGCGCGTCGGGCGGAAGCCAGTTGACGACCACCTGCGCACGGCCATCGGCAAACGCCAGCGGCGCCTCCGGCGGCGGCGGCGGCGGCGTCCAGCGCAGGGCAAACGGCGGGCTCGGCGCGCCCTGCCGACCCCCGCGCGCGGCCACGACGCGGACGATGATCTCACCCTCGGTCCGGTCGAGGTGCAGCGGCGCCTCGCCTGCGGCGCGTGCGTCCGGCCGCCCGGTGCATTCGGGCCGGTCGGCATACAGCAGCCACTCGATGGGCCCGGCCAGCGGCTGACCATCGACG
>JAGQJJ010000412.1 GCA_020430675.1 Myxococcales bacterium | reverse complement strand
TTGCCGGCGCAGGTCGTCTCGCAGCCGGTGGCGATGCCCTCTTCGTCGTCGGCGCCGTAGCCGGGGCAGTAGTCATCCGAGGCGGCGCAGGCGGCCAGCCACGCGCAGGCCTTCATGCACTTGGTCGCCGCGTCGTCAGCCGCGTCACAGCCGGGGCCCATCGGCTCGCCTTCGCCTTCGCCCTCACCTTCGCCCTCGCCTTCGCCCTCGCCTTCGCCTTCGCCCTCACCTTCGCCTTCGCCCTCACCTTCGCCCTCACCTTCGCCCTCGCCGCCGACGCTCATGTCGGTGCTGTTGCCACCGTCATCGTCATCGCAGCCGAAGTTGAAGCTCACCAGAGCCAAGGCCAACAGAATGCTCAACCAACGGAATTTCATGATGCCTCCCCAGGGATCACTGAACGCCCGCCGCGGGCGCTATGCCGGACAATAATTGGGGGGCCGGAGCCGAGGCAAGATCAGCGAGGCGCCGACGCCCGACCCAAGAGATGGCCCAGCGCGCCGCGGGGCCCGACACGCCAGCAGGAGAACACCGCCAGACCGGCAAGGACCGCAAACGCCGCGCGTTCGATCGACCACGCGCCGGCGGTCGCATGGCCCGGCAGCGGCAGTTGATGCACGCCGATCGCCAGGAGCAGCGCCGCGCCGATCAGCGCCGGCACCGCCCGCGGCGCCAGCCGGCGGGTCTTGCGCAGCCGCCACGCCACGGCCCAGGCCCCGAGCAGCCACGGCGACGCGCAGGCGGCCATCCCGGCCATCTGCGGCAGCGCATCGACATGGCCCCGTTCGGTGCCGCTGACCGCCAGCACCACCGCCACGCCAAAGAGCGCGCCCACCGTCGACGCCGGTCCATCCTCGGCCGGCGGCGGGTGGCCATGCCCGTGATGATGATCGGCGTGCCCGTGGTCGTGCTCAGGCTCCAGCGCGTGCAACACGACGTGCAGCAGCGCGCCGGCGGCCAGCGCCACAAAGACGCCCATCGCCACCGGCGGCACGCTGGGCAGCAAAGCATCGCCCGCCGCGAAGCCCACCACCGTCGCGCTGGCGATCAGCGCCAGCGCCATCGCCAGCACGCGGCCCCCGCCGCGCGGGGCCAGCGTCCACCACAGCAGCAGGCCGACCGGCACGCGGTGCAGCACCACGCTCCACGCCAGCGCCTCGTGCCCATGCGCATGCCCGTTCGCATACCCGTTCGCGTACCCGTTCGCATGCGCCGTGCCGACGCCGCCGACCAGCGCCGCGCCGTCGATCAAGGCGTGCACCGACAGCCCGAGCAGCGCCACGATCAGCACCCCGCGATGGGTGATGGCGCCGCGGTGCAGATGGCGCTCGCTCAGCACCGGCAGACCGACGCCCGCGGCCAGCGCGACCAGCGCATAGCCGCCGCCCGCGTACAGCGCCGGGGGCAGCACGTCGAAGAGCACCAGCCCGCCGATCGCCGTCAGAATGAAACCATCGAGCGCCGCCATGAGCGCGCGCGCCGGCCGCAGCAATCGGGCGAGGAGCGGCCCGGCGACCAGCGCGATGATGCTCAGCGCGACCATGCTCATCAGCGCGGACCCGCGGCGGAAGAGAAGGTGCGGAGCCTATTGCATCGCCGGTGCATCTGCAAGGCCGCGCATTTTCTTGTGCGTCGCCCCATTGACGCCGGCACCGCGCGCTGCTCCGGGAGCCGCAAATCCGTCGTGCCTGCGGGCCCTTGGCTGGATCCCGCCGCCCAGATGGGGCATGGTGCGGCGTCCAGACACGGAGGACGCCGATGCGCTCGCTCATCCCCGCCGTGCTCGCCCTCGCGGCGACCACCGCCCACGCCGAAGAAGGCATGTGGCCCTTCAACCTCGCGCCCGTTGCTCAGGTCGAGCAGGGCTACGGCTTCAAGATCACGCAACCCTGGCTCGATCACGCCATGGCCGCCTCGGTGCGCTTCAACAACGGCGGCTCGGGCAGCTTCGTCTCGCCCGAAGGCCTGGTGATGACCAATCACCACGTCGGCGCCGAGTGCATCGCCGAGCTGTCGCAAAAGGGCGACGTCGACTACATGAAGCAGGGCTTCATCGCCGCCACCCGCGCCGACGAGGCGAAGTGCCCGGCGCTCGAGCTCAACCAGCTCCGCTCCATCGAAGACGTCACCGACAAGGTGAAAGCCGCCGAAGCCAAGGCCGCCGATGGCCCGGCCCGCGTCGCCGCCCGCAAGGAAGAGATGGGCCGCATCGAAAAAGCGTGCGCCGACGCCACCAAGCTGCGCTGCGATGTGGTCACGCTCTACGGCGGCGGCGCCTACCACCTGTACCGCTACCAGCAGTACACCGACGTGCGGCTCGTCTTTGCGCCCGAGGTCGACATCGCCTTCTTCGGCGGTGACGAGATGAACTTCACCTACCCGCGCATGTGCCTCGACGTCAGCTTCTTCCGCATCTACCAGGACGACAAGCCGGTCGCGACACCGGCGTACTTCCCGCTCAGCCAGAAGGGCGCCGAGGACAACCAGCTCGTCTTCGTCTCGGGCAACCCCGGCTCGACCGGCCGCCTCGACACGCCCGCCCAGCTTGAGAGCCTGCGCGACGTTGCCTACCCCGTCCTGCTCGACACCCTGCGCCGCCGCGCCGAGATGCTGCGGGCCTACATGAAGCAGGGCGAGGCCCAGGAGAAGGCCGCGCGCGACACCTACTTCGGCGTGACCAATGCCATCAAGGCCATCACCGGCTACCAGTCCGGCCTGGTCGACCCCGAGCTGATGAAGGCCGTGGCCGCGCGCCACGAAGAGGTGCGGGCGGCGGTCAAGCAGAAGGTCGAAGGCGAGCGCCGCGACGCGCTCCTCGCCGCGTGGGATGCCATCGCCGGGGCGCAGAAGGTCTACCGCGAGATCTCAACGCGCTATGGCGTGCTCGAAGGCTACCTCGGCGTGCGCGGCCGGCTGGCTGACGTCGCCCGCACGCTGCTGCGCGTCGGCGTCGAGACGCAGAAGCCCGAGGGCGACCGCCTGCGCGAATTCCGCGACAGCCACCTCGGCAGCGTCGATCTGGAGCTGTTCAGCGAGGCGCCCATCGATCCGAGCTTCGAGATCGAGCAGATCGCCTTTGGTCTGGCCGAGATGGAGAAACGCCTCGGCGCCGACGACCCGGCGGTCAAAGCCGCGCTCGCCGGCCAGACGCCGCGCGCCCGGGCCGAGGCCGCGGTCAAGGGCACGAAGCTGATCGACGTCGCCGAGCGCAAGCGCCTGCGCACCGGCGGCGCGACGGCGGTCGACGCGGCCAAGGATCCGATGATCGAGCTGATGCGCAGCTTCGACGACGCCGCCCGCGCCGTGCGCAAGCGCTACGAAGACGAGGTGCAGAACGTCGAGCGCCAGAACGTGGGCCGCATCGCCGAAGCCTGGGGCCTCGCCTTCGGGCAGAGCGTCTACCCCGACGCCACCTTCACCCTGCGCCTCAACCACGGCGTGGTGAAGGGCTATGCCCTCGACGGCAAGCCCATCTCGTGGCGCAGCACCTTCGCCGATCTGTACCGCGTCGCCGACGCCAAGAAGGGCGTCGAAGGCTATGCCCTGCCCCCGCGCTGGGCGGCGGCCAAGGGCAAGCTCGACCTGGCGATGCCGTTCAACTTCGTCAGCACCAACGACATCATCGGCGGCAACTCGGGCAGCCCGGTCTTCGATCGCGACCTGAACGCGGTCGGCCTGATCTTCGACGGCAACATCGAGCAGCTGCCCAACCGTTTCGTCTATCGCGACGCGGTCGAGCGCTCGGTCAGCGTGCACTCGGCGGGCATGCTGCACGCCATCCGCGCCGTCTACGACGCGCCCGCGCTGGTCAACGAGCTCAACGGCATCAAAAAGTAGGTCGGGCCTGCGCCGGGCGCCCAGGTCGGGGGCCCGCGCTCAGCGAAGGGCGTCGTCGAGGTCGGCAAACGACGAGATCACCTCGAACTCGTCGATGACCCGCGAGTGGTAATGCCCCCAGACATTGCTGAGCAGCACCATCGCGCCCTGCGACAGCGCCGGGGTGCGATACAGCGCGTAGTAGCTGGCGCCGTGCTGGTCGGGGATGTCTTCGATGCGCTCCAGCGACTTCTTGCAGACCGGGCAGTACAACTCCAGCACGGTGCCGGCCTCGATGTCGGTCATGCCGCTCTTGCGGTCATCGCCGTGAATCGGGCTGAGGTTCACCTTGCCATCGCGCCCGTCGGGCAGCCGCACGCCCACGGTGATCGCCGAGTGGCCATCAAACGATGCGTCGCTGATGCCCACCAGATCATGCCCGCACGGCCCATAAAGCTTGTGCACGATGATCTGCACGCCATCTTTGCTGCTCACCGACTTGGCCATCTCCCCCTCCTTCGCGACGGCGTTCGCGCGCAGTAGAGCACTGGCGCAGATTGATTTCCAGTTGCCGTCCGGAAAGGCGCCGATCGTCAGCGCGGCTGGTTGGCGGCGGTGAGCACCTCGTCGATGGGGAAGTACACCGTTCTCACCGGGGTGCCGTCGGCGCGGAATCCATCGCCCAGGTAGCGGATGAAGCCCAGGTCTTTGTCCGAAGGCAGGAAGTTCAGCCAGCCACCGGCGCGGATGTCGCCGAGCGCCGCGACTGGCGCGGCAGTGCGGAAGGTCTGCAGCGTCGTGGGGTCATTGGCGTCGTAGCCACGAATCGTGAGGCCCGGGGTGAGGCCGCCTTTCCAGACCATCGGGCACGGCACCGTCGCCACGCGGGGATCGGCCGCCCCGGGCGCAACCGCTGCCAGGGCCGCGTCGACCCCGGCCTGGGCCAGC
>JAGQJJ010000411.1 GCA_020430675.1 Myxococcales bacterium | reverse complement strand
CACAGCCGGGTCCGAATCGCCGAGCCAGTTCCTGGCGGGTTCTGTCCCTCGCTCTGGCGTTGTCGCTCGCCGCAGCGCCCGCGGTGGGCGCCGAGACCGCCGAGGAGCGAGACACGCGCATCGCCAAGGCGCAGGCGTATCTCGATCTGGCGACCACGCTGTTCAAGGCCCAGGACTACGAAGGCGCGCTCAAAGAGCTGCAACGCGCCGAGCCGCTGCTCGACGGCAGCGATACCCAGCCGCTGGTGCGCTTCAACATCGCGCGCTGCCTCGAAGAGTTGGGCCGCCCGGCCGACGCGGTGCGCGCCTATCAGCGCTATCTGGCGCTCTCGGAAGGGGCCGACAAGCGCCGCGACCGGGCGCGCGAGGCCATCGCGCTGCTCGAACCGCGGGCGATCGGCCGGCTGGCGATCGACTGCGCCCAGCCGGGTACCGTGGTCCGCCTGCCCACGGTGGATCAGACGGCCCACGACTGCCCGTACAAGGACGACCATATCCTCGCCGGCGCCTACGAGATCGTCGCCAGCCGCCCGGGCTATCGCGACGAGCGGCGCTCGGTGACCGTCGCCGCCGGTGAAGACAGCAAGGTGCGCTTTGTGCTCGCGGTGGCCGACGCCGATGTGCCCGAGCCCGAGACGGTGAAGGCGGGCACCACGACGCGCTCGACCCTGCTGCCCTGGGCGGTGGTCGGCGCGGGCGCCAGCGTGCTCGCGGTCGGCGGTGTCTTCAACGCCCTGGCCGCCGGCACCCGCGACGAGGTGCTCAACGCGCCGCCCAGCGATGAGCGCGACGCTGACTTCGACAGCTTCGAGACCCAGCGCACCGCCGCGGTGGCCAGCTATATCGGCGGCGCCGCGCTGCTCGGCGTGGGCATCTACCTCGTGGTCGACGCCTACAGCGACCATGGCGCGGCGACGGGGCGCGTGGTGCCCACCGGCGATGGGGTGATGGTGCGGTTTTGACCGTGCGCGTCAACCTCGCGCTGGTGCTCTGCGCGGGCCTTTGCGGCTGCGACGCGGCGGATGATGCCGCCACCGACGCCCATCGCCCGGTCGACGCGACGCCCGACCAGACGGCGACCGACGCCGAAGTCGACCAGGCCCTGCCCGACGCGCAACCGCCCGACGCGCGACACCCTGACGCCCAGCCGTTCGACGCCCAGCCGCTCGACGCCGGCCCGCCGCCCGACGCCGGCCCGCCGCCCGACCCGCGCATCCACATCAATCACCTCACGGTGCGCGGCACGCATAACAGCTACCACATCGCCAACGACCCGACGCTGGCCGAGTGGCGCTATACCCACGCGCCGCTGGCGGTGCAGCTCGGCGAGCAGGGCGTGCGCCAATTTGAGCTGGACGTGCATTGGCACCCCGAGGTGGGCGGCTTTCGGGTCTATCACCTGCCCGGCGTCGACGATCTGAGCATCTGCGATCGTTTCACCGACTGCCTCGCCGAAATTCGAGACTGGTTGGTCATTAATCCAGACGAGGGGCCGGTTTTTGTCCTCGTCGAGCCGAAGGATGACGCCGACGTCAACAAGATCGCCGACCACCTGCCCGCGCTCGACGCCGAGGTGCGTTCGGCGCTGCCACCCGAGCGCCTGATCACGCCCGACGATGTGCGCGGCGACGCGGCCGATCTGCCCACCGCGCTGGCCACCACCGGCTGGCCCTCGCTGGCCTGGGCGCGCGGCCGGGTGCTCCTGGTGCTGCTCGACGGCGGCGAGACGCGCGACGCCTACGTGGCGCCCGATGCCACGCTGGCGGGCCGCGTCTTCTTCCCCCACGCCGGCGGCGTCGAGCAGGCGCCCTTCGCCGCGGTGCTGCTGCGCGATGACGCGGTCGCCGATGCCGAAGGCACCCGGGCTTTTGTCGAGGCGGGTTATCTGGTGCGCACCCGGGCCGATGATCCCGAGACCTTTGCCCTCGCCATCGAGAGCGGCGCGCAGATGATCAGCACCGACCACCCCGATGTGCTGGTCTTCCCCGATGGCCAGGCCGTGCAGTGCAACCCGGTCTCGGCGCCCGCGGTCTGTGCCGACGATTTGTGACCAACCGGTCTCTATCCGACAACGAGCCGGAAGCCGACAAACGGTGAGGGGTCGCGCGGATCGCGGGTCATGCGCGCGGTGCAGGGCCGCCCGTGCAGCGGCAGCGCCGAGCAGCCGCCGCGCACATAGCAGGCGTTGGGATCGTCGCGCGCCGCGGTCAGCGTCCACTCCATCACGCCGGTGACCAGATCGCGCACGCCATAGGGCGACACGTCGTAGGCGAAGCTGCCGACCGGCTGCAAGCCGACCGTCGGCCCGTGATCATAGACGGGGTCATAATGGTCGCCCCATGGCCACTGCCGGCCATCGACGCCGCGCGCGGCCTTCTCCCACTCGGCGCTGGTGGGCAGGCGGTATTTGACGCCATCGCGCCGCGACCGCCATTGCGCGTAGGCGTGCCCGTCCGAGAGCGTGATTCCGGTCACCGGCCGCTTCGGATCGTAGGCGCCGAACAGCGCCTGACCCTCCCGACCCCAGAGTGGCGGCCCCTCGCGGCCCAGCGTCGGCATGCGTGCAGCGCGCTGGTCGCCCTGGTTCGATAGCGTATCGAGCCACTCGCGGTACGCCTCGCACGTCACCGGGTGCACGCTGATCTGGAACGCCGGGATGCGCGCCGGCCGGGCCGACTGGCCGTCATCGACCACCGGATCGCCGCCGTAGAGGAAGCGCCCGCCCGGCACCACCACAAAACCCGGGTAGACCTTCTCGGGCCACTCGAACTCCAGCTCAACCGCCCGGTCGCGCACGATGACAAACGGCAGGCCGATGCTCGTGCGGTCGCGGGTGAACACGGCCAGCCCACCGCCCACCGGCACGTCGGGCACGGTCAGCGGTGTGCGCCCATGCTGAAGGATGGTGCCCGCCTCAAGCCGCCGATCGCGCTCTTCGATGCGCTGCACGCTGACCTGCAGGTCGGTCGGCCGGCTGTGAATCGAGACCGACGAGCCGCGCGACAGCCAACGGGCCAGCGCGCCGTCATCGTCGATCTGGTTGATCAGGTGCGCGTAATAGGCCACCCCGCCCGCGTCGCGGGCTCGCTCGGCGCGCGTATGCCGCGACTTGAGCAGCGCGTGCAGGCGATCGCGCACCTGCGGGTGGCGCGCGTCGAGCGCCAGGCGCAATTGCCGCACCGAAAGCGCGATCTGCGCCTCGATGCGCTCCTCTTGCAGCCGGATCTTCTCCTGCAATTGCGCCGACAACCGCCGCCGCTCGGCCGCGTCGTGGCGCTCCTCTTCGCCGTACAGCGCGTGCAGGCGGCCGCGGAGCTGTTCGAGCCGGCCCTGCTCCTTCTCGTACACCCCGAACGCCTGCGCCGCGCGCGCCGCGCGCTGGGTCGCCACCTCGCGCGTCTGCTCCTTGAGCCGCGCCGTCTCCTGCCACGACGTCAGCTCGGCGGCCAGGTCGAGCGCGCTCTGCTGCCGCTCGCGCGGGTCCATCGCCAGCGCGCGCAGCACCACGTCATCCAGCTCGGTGGGAATATCCTGATCGGGCGCCGCCTGACTCGGCGGCCGCGGATTGCCGCGCCGCACCTTGGCCAGCACCTCGGCGACCTTCTTGCCCGAGAACGGCGGCCGGTTGGCCAGCACGTGGTAGAGGATGGCGCCCAGGCCATAGACGTCGCTTGAGGCGTCGACCAGATCCTGCAGGCCCATCGCCTGCTCGGGCGACATGTAATACGGCGTGCCGATCACCGAGCCGACCCGCGTCACCCGGCCATCGGCGCGCGCGAGCTGTGCCGCCTCCTCCACGTCGACCAGGTCGCTCGCGTCGGGCTCAAGCTGCCGGGCGAGGCCCAGGTCGACCACGTAGACCTCGCCGTAATCGCCGAGCAGGATGTTTGCCGGCTTCAGGTCGCGGTGCACGATGCGCCGCTCGTGGGCAAACGCCACGCCCTGGCAGACGCGGCGCATGACGGTGATGAGCCGATCGCGGCCAAAATCGGTCAGCGAGCGCCGATCGCCGGCGCTGCGGGCGCGCAGCACGTCCTGAAGGCTCTGACCCTCGACCACCTTCATCGCAAAGAAGCGCTGCCCGTTGCGCAGCACGCCCACGTCGTAGATGGGGATCATCGTCGGGTGCTGCAACCGCCCGGTGATGCGCGCCTCCATCACGAAGCGATAGCGCGACAGCTTGTCGGCCCGGTGCTTGTCGTGCAGCAGCTTCAGCGCGACATGGCGTTGCAGCACCTTGTCGTAGGCCAGCATGACCTTGCCCATGCTGCCGCGGGCGATCTCCTCCATCACCATGTAGCGGTCGGGCCCGGTGTCGAGCGTATCGCTGGCGGCCTCCTGCTCTTCGCCCGCGGGGCGGCCCAGGTGGAAATGCGCCAGCAGGATCGAACGCCCGTCGACCGTCAGCTCTTCGTTGAGCAGCCCGGCGACGCTATAGGTCGGCCCCGACGACATATGCGGCGCTTCGGGGATCTCCCAGTCCGACTCGGGCACGATCGCCGGCGCGACCTCGCCCATCGGGTCGACCCCATCCAGCGCCAACCGAAAGCCGAGCGCGGTCAGCGGCGTCTGCTCGGTCAGCACCCCGCGGGTGGGCAGGGCGCACTCCGAGAACGGCAGCAGCCAGCCGCCGCCGCGCAGCACGCGGGCCTCGCCGGCGAAGCTCGCGGTGTACTCCTGCGCGCCGCCCGCACAGTCGCGCAGCTCGTAGACCGAGACGTCGGACGCCATCGAGCCGATCGGCCGCAGCGCCGGCGCTGAGCCAT
>JAGQJJ010000410.1 GCA_020430675.1 Myxococcales bacterium | reverse complement strand
CAAGGGTCGCCGCCGGCAGGTCGGCAAAGTGAATGCGCTTCAGCCGCCCGGTCTGCCCCGCCACGATGCGCAGGCGGGCCACCGGTACGTCGACCAGCTTCGCCAGCAGCGCCAGCAGCGCCGCATTCGCCGCACCATCGACCGGCGGCGCGCGCAAGGCGATCTTCACCGCGTCGCCGTGCAGCCCCACAACCCCCTCGCGGCGCGCGCGCGGTTGCACCCGCACCGCCAGTATGGCGCCATCATCGCGGGCGGTGACATACTCGGTGGTCAAACGCGGCCCCCGCGCTCGCCGTTGCGCCGGTGGGCGCGGGCGTTCTGCTCCTCGCGGGCCCGATCGTCGAGCTCAAGCTGCTCGTGGGTCTCGATCAGCCGCCGATGCGCGTCGACGATGCTGCGCAGCTCTGACATCAGCCGCGACTTTTGCAGGCGCAGGCCGCGAACCTCTTCGGCGAGGCGCACGACCTGTTCGCGGGCCCCGCCGATGACCCGCTCGGCCTCCAACTCGGCCTCGGCGCGCATCAGCTCGGCCTCTTTGCGGGCCGAGGACTTGATCTCGTCGGTCATGCGGCCCGCGCTGACCAGCGCCTCGCGCAACTGCTCGTCGTGCTTACGGAATTCGTCGAGTTGCCGCTGCTGCTGCCGCGTCAGTTCCTTGAGCTGGGTGTTCTCGCGGATCAGCTCTTCCATGTCGCGCGAGATCTGGTCGAGAAAGGCGTGCACCTGATCGGGATCGCATCCACGCAGCACCCGCGGGAACTGTTGCTGGTCGATGTCGAGCGGTGTGAGCTTCATCGCTCGCCTCCGGTGGCTGCGGCCAGCGCCTTCGATCGTTCGGCGGCGGCGTGCACGGCGTCGAAGAGCGCGCCGCGATAGCCGCATCTCTCCAAGATGCCGAGGGCGGCGATGGTGGTTCCACCCGGAGAGGCCACCGCGTCCTTCAGCGCCTCCGGGTGGGCGTCGGACTCAACCGCGACCGCGCCCGCGCCACGCACGGTGGCGGCGGCGAGCCGACGCGCGGTGTCGCGGGGCAGGCCCGCGGCGACGGCGCCGTCGGCCATGGCTTGCATGGCCACGAACAGGTAGGCGGGTCCGCTGCCGACCAAGGCGGTGGCCGCGTGGAACAGGCCCTCGTCCGCCAGCGGCTCGGCGTGGCCGACCGCGCGGAACAACGCCAGGGTTCTCTCGACGTCTTCGGCGACCTCGTTGGGCCCGGCGAGCACCGCGGTCACCCCCTGGCGCACGCCGCAGGCCAGGTTGGGCATGGTGCGGATGACCCGCGCCGGCGCGACCAGGGCCCGCAGCCGCGCGGCAGGCACCCCGGCGGCGACCGAGATGACAAGCTGCGACGCAACGAATGGCAGGTCGCCCAACGCCGACTCGATGGTCTGCGGTTTGACCGCGACGACAACAACCTCGGCACCTGCGATCGCATCGACAGAGGCACAAGCATGCACGCCCAGGCGCGCCGCCACTTCGGGTCCGGTGAGCTTGTCCGCCACCCGGACGGCGTCGGCCGAGACCACGCCTGCGGCCAGCCAGCCTTCGAGGAGGGCGCCGCCCATCCTGCCACAACCAACAAATGCCACTGGGCCGGCCATCATCGCGTGCACTCCTGAGAGATCCGCGTCAGAGTAGTCGATCGCCGCGTTCCGCAAAACCCCACCGGAGCCCGCCCGATCAGGCCTCGCAGCGGTGCGCGGCGCCGTTGATCCCGTCGAGCGCGTCTGAGACGCCGCTGGCGGCGTTCTCGACGATGCTTTGCCATCTCCTCCGCGCTCGGCCTGGCCAGCGGGGCGTGGCGTCCTCCGGTCGTCGCCGCCGCGCGCCGGGTCGATTCACCCGTCGACGCGGCGCCAAGCGATCTGCGTGGCCCGATCGTGGCCTCTGCCGCCGCGGTCGCGACATCTGCGACGCCTTGTGCGGCGTGGCATCGCCTGCGGCAGCGCAGGCCATTCGGCCCTGCGCCACATCGGTACTTCAGCGGTCCACAACGCTGGGGGTCAGAGGCGTCAGGCAAGCGCGGCCGGCTCGATTCAGCTCTGGTGCCGCGGCTTCTGCGGCCAACGCCCTCGGGCGTCGCGTGATCACCCAGCAGCCAGGGCGGCCGACCACTTCGTCGGCTTCCCCGTCGGGGTGAAAACGGCGTCGCCGGCATGGCCACCGGCCGAGACAAGGTCTGCGCGTCGTCGAATGGCCAGGGCCGCCTATCGACGGGCCCAGATCCTCCGCCCAGCCCCCAACGGCCGCCGCCGTCGCCGCCCAGCGCCTCAGGCCGGCTGCGTCAACGCCAGCAACTCGTCCATGCGCAGGTCGACGTCCGGCCGCGCGACGGTCATCACCCGATCCAGGCTGAAGCCCTGGCACGCGAAGCTGGCCATCACCGTGCCGGTCAAGACCGCGCGGCGCAGCGTCGCAAAGTCGAAGCGCCCATCATGAGCCAACGCGCCGACCAGCCCCGCGGCGAACGTGTCGCCGGCGCCGGTGGGGTCGACGACCTCGCGAAGCGGCACCGCCGGCACGAAGAACGTGCCATCGGGATGAAAGAGCAAGGCGCCGTAGGCCCCGCGCTTGACCACCAACGCCTTGGGACCCATGGCACGCACGCGGTCGGCGGCGACGAAGATGTTGCGATGCCCCGCCAACATGCGCGCTTCAGTCTCGTTGATCACCAGCAGGTCGATGCGCTTGAGCACTTCAAGCAGCGTGTCGCGCTCGCCGGTGATCCAAAAGTTCATCGTGTCGGCGGCGACAAACTCGGGCGCGCGGATTTGGTCGAGCACCCGAAGCTGCAACGCCGGGTGAATATTGCCGAGGAAGACCACCGGCGAGCCGCGATAGGACTCGGGGATCTTCGGGTCGAAGTGCTCGAAGACGTTGAGGTGCGTATACAGCGTCTCGGCGTCGGCGCCTTCGGCGTCGTAGCGCCCGCCCCAGCGGAAGGTCTTGCCGGCGACACGCTCCAAACCCTCAAGATCAACGCCGCGCTCGGCGAGCTGGGCCAGCGGTGCCTCGGGGAAGTCATCGCCGACCACCGCGACGAGCCGCACCGGCGCAAAGAGGCTGGCGCTGGCGCTGAAATACGTCGCCGAGCCGCCCAGGCAGCTCTCCCGCGTGCCGTGGGGCGTCTCAAGGTCGTCAAAAGCGACGCTGCCGACGACCAGGATCGGCAGACGCGCCATCACCGTTCCTCCTGCGGCCACAGATAGTGGCCCAGCAGCAGATCGAGGCGCAGCTTGGTCTCGGGCGGGATGCGTGCGGGCGAGGTCATGACCGCGCCGCCACCGCCGAGCGCGCTGTGGGACGGCCAATCGACGTGGCCGATGGCCGCGAGGCGCTTGCAGACCTGGCGGATGACCGCCTTTGCCGTCGACACGTTCTCGCGGATGATCGCCAGCACCGATTCGACGCTGACCTCGTCCTCGGCGCCGTGCCAGCAGTCGTAGTCGGTGCTGAGCGCCAGCGTCGCGTAGGCCAACTCGGCCTCACGGGCCAGCCGAGCCTCGGGCACGTTGGTCATGCGCACGATCGAGCAGCCCCACGCGCGATACAGCTCGCTCTCGGCGCGCGTCGAGAAGGTCGGGCCTTCGATGCAGACGTAGGTGCCGCCCTCATGCACCTTGGCGCCCACGTCCCCGACCGCGTCGAGCACCACGCGGCGCAGGTTGTTCTCGAACGGGTCGCCAAACTGCACATGGCCTGCGCACCCCTCGCCGAAAAACGTCGAGATGCGCGTGCGGGTGCGGTCGATGATCTGGTCGGGCACGACGAGGTGGCCCGGCGCGATCTCCTGCCGCAGCGAGCCCACGGCCGAGACGCCGAGCACGTGACGAACGCCCAGCTTCTTGAGGCCCCAGATATTCGCCCGGTAGTTGATCTCGTGGGGCAGCAGGCGATGCCCGCGGCCGTGGCGCGGCATGAAGACGCAGCGCACGCCTTCGAGGCGGCCGGTGATGAAGGCATCGGAGGGAGACCCGAAGGGGGTGTCGATGATGACCTCGTCGAGATCGCGAATGCCCGCGATGTCATAGAGCCCGCTGCCGCCGATGATGCCGACGGTGACCTCGCTCATGCTTCCCCTCCCCCGCCGCGCGGTTCCGCGGCCGTCGGGCGTTCACCGAGCTGCCCGCAGGCGGCGTCGATGTCGATCCCCTTGGTGGTGCGCACCGTGACGGTCAGTCCGCGGCGCTGCAGAATGTCTTGAAACGAGCGGACGCGCTCGTCGGCCGGCCGGGCAAAGCCGGGCCCCTGAAATGGATTCCAGGGGATCAAATTGACGCGAACCGGCAGCCCGCGCAACAGCTTCACCAGGCGGTGCGCGTCAGCGTCGGTGTCATTCACCGTGCCGAGCAGCACGTATTCGATCGTCATCTTGCGCCGCGGCGGCAGCGGGTAGCGCCGCAGCGCGTCCATCAACGTGGCGATCGGATACTTCCGGTTGATCGGCATGATGCGATCGCGCACCTCGTCGCTTGAGGCGTTGAGGCTGATGGCCAGGTTGACCGGCGCGGTGCGGCCCAGCCGCTCGATCTGCGGCACGAGGCCGCTGGTGCTGACCGTGACCTTGCGCGGGCTGTAGCCCAGGCCGGCAGCGTCGGTGATGGGCGCGAAGCTGCCCACCACGCCGTCGAAGTTGTGCAGCGGCTCGCCCATGCCCATGTAGACGAGGTTGCCGATGCGCTCGCCCTCGCCGAGCACCTCGACGGCGCGCAGCACCTGGTCGGCTATTTCCGAGGCGGCGAGGTTCTTCCGCACCGGCATCCGCGCCGTGTA
>JAGQJJ010000409.1 GCA_020430675.1 Myxococcales bacterium | reverse complement strand
GCGAATGGCCAGCACGGTGTCGAGCAGCTGCCGGTCGCCAACAAAAACCAGGCGGCAGCCCGAGTCGCGCAGGATGAAAGCGACCGTCTCGGCCGGCGTTGTCTCCGAGATGGGCACGTCGACGCCGCCGATGGTGGCCGAGGCCAGATCGCAGAGCACCCACTCGGTCGTGCTGTGCGCCAGCAGGCCGAGGCGGTCGCCGGCTTCGATGCCCAGCGCGCAGAGGCCGGCGGCGGCGTGGCCGACGCGCTCGCCCATCTGGGCCCAGGTCAGCGGTCGCCAGTGGCGATCCTGCTTGCTGTAGACCATCGGACGGCTTCGCAGCTTGTCGACCTGTTCGCGAAACACCGCGGGGATGGACGTCCGGGGCACTGGCCACTCCGAGGCAACAAGACGCGCCATGGAACCAGCCGCGACGCGCCGTGTCAACGCGCGCGCATCGGGGTCGGCACCCGCCGGGCGGGGCTTCACCGATGGGGCTTGCCCGCACCTCGCCCCCGTGCAAAGCTGCGCATTCGCTTCGCTGGCTGTCCGCAGATTGTCACGAGAGAGTGATGACGCCCCCCGATTTCCCCCAGGGCTATACAGCAGAGCGCGAGCTCGGCGAGGGCTCGATGGGGACCGTCTGGCTGGCGCGCCGCGACGGGGGCGGGCATTGCGCGGTCAAGGTGCTGCACCTGCGCAACGATCGCAAAGGCTCGGCCGAGCGATCGTTCAATCGTGAGGTGCGGGCGATGGCCCGCCTCGATCATCCGGGCATCGTGGCGGTGCACGACTACGGGCGCACCCCCGAGGGCTCGCCCTACGTGGCCATGGAGTACGTCTCGGGCGCGCCGCTCTCGGCCTATGTGCGCGGATCGTGGACGTGGCCACGGCTTTGGACGCTGATCGATGGCCTGCTCTCGGCGCTGGGCCATGCCCATGCCCGCGAGCTGGTGCATCGCGATCTCAAGCCGGGCAACGTGCTCGTGCTGTCCGATCGCGTGGGTCCGGGCGCGGTCAAGCTCGCCGACTTCGGCATCGCGCTCGCGGTGCCTGACGCCACCCGATCCGGGCGCCGCATCGAAGGCACGCCGGCGTATATCGCGCCCGAGGCGGCCTCGGGCAACGTGGCCTCGGTGGGGCCTTGGACCGATCTTTATTCGTTGGGCGTGATGCTCTTCGAGATCGTGACCGGCGATCTGCCCTATCACGGCCGCCATCTGTTGACGCATCACCAGCGTTCGCCGCTGCCGCCGGTCATCGTGCGCGACGCGGTCAGCGTGCCGCCGGGTCTGGTGGCGGTCATCGAGCGGTTGCTGGCCAAGTCGCCGATGAAGCGCTTTCGCTCGGTCGCTGGCGTGCGTCGGGCGCTGATGGCGCTGGGCGCGCCCGAACGCCCGGAGCCGCTCGGGGTGCCGCAGCGGCGACTGTTCGAAGAGCGCGCCGCCGATGTGGCCACCACGCTGCGCCCGCTCGACGGCGCCGCGGGTCCGGCGCTGTTCCACCTGCGCGAACCCCATCTCGTCGGCCGCGAAGACGCCCAGCGCGTGCTGCTCGACGCGGCGGAGAAGGTGATCGCTGGCGAAGGGCCGCGGGTGGTGATCATCGAAGGCGAGGCCGGGCTGGGCAAGAGCCGGCTCGCCGGCTGGCTGCGCGAGCTGATGGAAGAGAGCGGTCGCATGCGCACGCTGGTGGTGCGCAGCGAACCGCAGACCTACTCGGGCGGCGGGCTGCGCCAGGCGGTGCTGCGCTTCATCGGCGCGCCGACCGCAACGCGCGATGAGGCGGCGGGCGTCTTCGACGAGGCGTTCAGCGCGGCCGATCTGCGCGAGAACGCGCTCGAAGTGCTGTGGTCGCAGGCGCCGCATACCGGCCCGGCGAGCGAGGTGCATATTCGGCGCGCGGCCGATCTGGTGGCCTCGATCGCGGGTGAGATCCCGTTCTTGTTGTGGGCCGACGACGCGCAGTGGTCGCCGGAAGGCAAGGTGCTGCGGCTGGTGCACCGGCTCGGTCGGCCGGACGGGCCGAAGAACCTGTTGCTGGTGGTCACGCTACGCCCGAGCGAGCGCACGACGGTGCTGGCGGCGCGCAAGGCGGTGCTCAAGCTGCCCGGCGCCGACCATCTGCGGCTGGGGCCGGTCAACCCGATGCTGCTCGCTCCGGCGCTCGAAGCGCTGGCGCCGCTGGAGCCCGGGCTGGCCGAGGGCGCCTGCATCGCGGCGGCGGGCAACCCGCTGATCGCGCTCGAAGCGGTGCGCGGCTATCTCGAGACGCATGGGCTCGGCAGCGCGCCGGCCGATCCACAGACGGTGTTGCGCCAGCGCATCGAGCGCGCCACCGCCGGTCCGTTGGGCGGCGAGCTGCGCAGCGCCTGTGCGCGGGCCACGCTGCTGGGGCGCAGCTTCAACCTCAAGCCGCTCGTCGAGCTGTGCGCGGTGCCGGGCGAACCCGATGCGCCGGCGCTGACGGGCGACAGCGAGCTGATCGAGACGCTGCTCGAGCGCGCGGTGGACGCCGGCCTGGTGGTCGAACAAGGGCCGCGCAAGTGGCGGTTCAGCCACGACCTGGTGCGCGCCCAGCTTCGGCAGACCTGCCGCGAGCTGCCCAACTGGTCGCAGCTCAACCTGACGGCGGCGCGGCTGCGCTCGAAGCGCGCCGAGCTGGATCCGACGGGCATCGAGCTGGAGGTGGTGGCGCGTCACTGTTGGGAGGGCGGGCAGACCGAGCGCGCGCTGAAGCTGGGCCGTGAAGGGCTGACGCGCCTGTATTCGTCGGGGTTGATGGGCCACGCCACGGCGTTTGCGCGCCGGCTGCTCGACTGGGACGAGCGCGTGCAGGGGCTGGGGCCGGCCGAGCGCGGTGAGGTGCGGTTGATGGCCAGCGAAGCGGCCGAGCACTCGGGGCAGCCCGATGAGGCCGAGCGGCACGCGCTGGCGGCGGTTGAGATCGCGCGGCGCAACGAGCTGGCGGCGCTCGGCGCGCGGGCGGCCAGCCGGGTGGGCGTGCTCAAGCTGCACCACGATGACGACGCGCAGGCCGAAGAGTGGCTGATGGACGCGCTGCGCTTCGCCCGCGCCAGCGGCGAGCCACGTGCCCTGGCCGACGCCGAGCTGTCGCTGGGCCGCTTCTACCAGCACCGCGAGGCCTATAACATGGCCCGCACCGCCTACGACCAGAGCCTGGAGGCGGCCAACGACGCCGGCATGCTGGTGCAGCGCATCGCCGCCCGCAGCGGGCTGGCGCGCATTCATCGGCTCATCGGCCAGGTCGACCGCGCCGAGTCGACCTTCACCCGGCTGGCCGACGAGGCCCAGGAAGCCGGCCTTGAGGTGGCGGCGATCGAAGCGCGCCTGCAACTGGGCCTTTGCGCGTGGACGCGGGATGACGCCGCCGGGGCGCGCGACGCCTTCTCCGAAGTGCGCCATGGCTCGCGCGGCAACCTGTTTGTGATGGAGTTCATCGCCTGCATCGGCGAGGCCTGGGCTTTTGCCGCCGATGGCCGCTGGACCGACGCCGAGATCGCGCTGCTGCACGCCGAAGACCTGCGCTACGACGTGCGCTTGCGCGACGCTGAAGCCGAGCGCCTGCGCCGCGACCTGCGCGACCTGGCCGAAGAGGCGGGGCGGCCGGATCTGGTCGACCGGGTCGACAAGCTGGACGTCATCGGCACCCGCACCGGCTCGACGCATCACTCCCGCTGAGGCGGGCCCACCCGAAAAAAATCGACGATCTGCGCAACAAGCGCGCAAACGTGCCGATAGGGATCCTTGAGCCCACCGCTGCGAGGATGCCATGTCCGCCCGCCCTGGCCGCCGCCCGACGGCCCGCCGATGACCGGCGATTCGAAGCCGCACGATGCTTTTTTCAAGGCGCTCTTCGGCCGGCCGGGTGTCGCGGCCGATCTGCTGCGCCGGGTTCTGCCGCCAGCGCTGAGCGAGGCGCTGGATCTCGACCGCCTGGAGCCGGTGAGCCCGGAGCTGATCGACGAGGAGCTGCATCGCACCCTGGCGGACCTGGTCTTTCGGGCGCCCTTGCACGACCGCGAAGTGCTGGTCTTCTTCCTGCTCGAACACCAGCGCCGGCCCGATCTGATGATGCCGTGGCGTTTGCTGGTCTATATGGTGCGGCTCTGGCAGCGCTGGATCGCTGCCCGCACTGAAGAGGACGGGCAGGCGCCGAGCTTTCTGCCGCCCATCCTGCCGGTGGTGGTGCACAACGGCGCTCGGCCGTGGACGCGCGGGCGGCGCTTGAGCGAGCTGATCCGCCTCGACCCGCCCTTGCTCGACGCCGTGCGCCCGTACCTGCCCGAGCTGCACCTGCTGATCGATGACCTGCCCGCGGCCGATGACGCCACATTGACCCGCCGTCAAGCCTCACCCCTGGCTACCATCGCCACGCTCTTCCTCAAACATGGGCCCCAGGCATCGCCGATCGAGCCCAAGATCAGTCGATGGCTCGACCACTTGCAGCGCGCGCTCCAGCAGCCCGGCGGCCCTGATGCGTTGATGGTGGCGATGCGGTATCTTTTCGAGGTCAACGAGTCGATTGAGCCGAGCCGCCTCGGAGACCTGCTGACCACACGGCTCACGCCGCAGACGAAGGAGCTGATCATGACCGCCGGACAACGTCTCCGCGAAGAGGGGCGCGAAGAAGGCCGGGCTGAAGGGCTGGTCCAGGGCCGTGAGCTGGAGGGGCGGGCCCTGATCCTCAAACAGCTGAAGATGAGGTTCCGGGCGGTGCCCGATGCGCTGGTGGCCCGCGTCGAAGCGGGCGGGCTCGATGAGGTCGAGATCTGGG
>JAGQJJ010000408.1:2912-4786 GCA_020430675.1 Myxococcales bacterium | reverse complement strand
GACGGTCCGGTCGAAGGTCATCAGCCCGAGCGTGCGGTCACCGGCAAACAGCGGCACCACCATGCAAGCGTGGCCATGGGGCAGGTCGAGTACGCCGTCGTAGGGATCGCCTTCTTCGCCCGCGTGGTGATGGGCTTCGAGCGCGATCGGCCGCCTGGTCTCAAGCGCGCGCTGCAATGTGGGGAAATCGCGCAGGCTCAGGCGATGGCGCCGCACGCGCTCGTCGGCGAGCGGACCGTCGGCGGTGCGAATCTCGAGCACGCCGTCGCGCAGTTGGTAGATCGCGGCCAGATCGTAGGGCAGAACCTGGCGCAGCGAGGCCAGCGCGCGGGCGAGCAGCGCGTCGATCGCCTCGGGCTCGGCGGCGAGCCGGGCGAGCTGGGCCAGTTCTTCGGTGTAATCGACGACAGACGAATTTTCGGTGCGCATCGGTCCAAGGATGCCACAAGACGCACCGAAGTGCCGTCGTTTCGTGTGCGGGCATCTGCCCACTTGACGGCGCGTGTGTCGAGGCGAACCATGGGGGCATGAACCGGTCGCGCGATCATGTCGCCGTCATCGACCCGGGCACTCGCCACCCCGAACTGTCGACCTTCAACGCGATGGCCCGCCGCTCTCCCCTGCCGCTGACCTATCACCTGCCCGCGCTCTGGGGCATGCGCAGCCTGCTGCGCGACGAAGAGGGCCTGCTCGGGGTGATCGTGCTTGGCAGCGGCTCGTCGGTGAACGCGCCCGAAGACTGGCAGCTCGAATTGGCGGGCTGGCTGCGACCCCGTCTGTCGCGTGGGCTGCCCACGCTGGGGCTGTGCTTCGGGTTGCAGTTTGTGGTGCATCTCTTCGGCGGCGTGGTCGCCACGCTTTGGGGCGGCCACGCGATGGGCGGGCAGCGCGAGGTGCGCCTCGATGCCGACCGCCTCTGGGGCGCGGCGCGCACCGGTCCGCTGGTGGTGCAGCACCGCGAGGGCGTCACCCGGTTGCCGGATGGCTTCCGCGTCGTCGGGCGCAGTGACACGGTCGCCGTCGAGGCCGTCGCCCACGAGGCGCATCCCATCTGGGGCTTTCAGAGCCACCCGGAGGCCGACGAGGGCTTCCTTGAGGCCAACCACTTGAAGATCGACGACCCCGGTCCGGCCCTGGCTTTCGGGCACGCGCTGGTCGACGATTTTCTGACGCTGGTCGCCCGCCTCAGCACCACCGACAGCGGTCGCTGATCCGTTCGGGCCCGCGCGTCGTATTGGGGTTTGATGCCTTCGACCGTCGGCGCGGAGAAATAATCCCATGGCCACCGTGACGGAGCCCCCCGCGTGGGAGTCGCTCTTGCGGGCGCTGGCGCACGGCGAGCCGCCGTCGCCCGCCGACCGGGACGCGGCAGCGCCCCTCGCCGCCCTGGCGTGGTCCCTCGCGGCGCACGCCCCTTCCGCTCATGTCTGGACCGAAGTCGCCGACGCGCTCGACCGCGCCGCGCCGCTCGCCCACCATGCCGGGCGCGTCGCCGACTGCCTCGCCGTGCCCCGGGCGACGGCCGAGGCGCTCCTGGAGGGCGCCGACGACGAAGCGGCCTATGTGCCCGGGCCGCGGCCGTGGCTGGGGCTCATCCACCTCGAACATGGCATCGAAATGCAGGTGATCGCCGGCCTGGTGCGCGTGCCGCCGGGCCGCGTCTTCCCGCGCCACAACCACCTCGGCGAAGAGACGGTGCTGGTCCTGCGCGGCGGCTTTCGCGATGATGAAGGCCGCGTCCACCGGGCCGGCGAACTGTTGCGCACGCCCGGCGGCATCGAACACGAGATCACCGCGCTGCCCGACGAGCCGCTCTTGTTTTTGTCGGTCAACGAAGTGGGCCTCGTGCTCGACGGCATCGAACTGCGCGCCGG
>JAGQJJ010000408.1:0-2902 GCA_020430675.1 Myxococcales bacterium | reverse complement strand
ATCTGAGCCTCGGGGCGCTGACGCCGGCGACCGGGGGGAGTCATGAAGCGGCTGATGCTGGGCTGTGCGGTGGTGCTCGCCGCGCTGGGCTGTGACGACGGCGACGACAACACGACGGACGCGGGTGGTGACCTCGACGCGCGCCCCATGGCCGACGGCGCGCCGACCGATGGGGGCGCGCCCGACATGACGGCCAACGACGCGATGGCACCGGATGCCGCACCGCCCGATCAGGGCATGGCGCGCTGCCCGGCGACCTCTGATCCGGCGGCCGGCCTCGTCGCCACGTCGGAGGGCGCGGCGCAGGGCACGCAGGTCGGCGATGCGTGGCTGTGGCGCGCCCTGCCCTTTGCGGCGCCGCCGGTCGGTGACCTGCGCTGGCGCGCGCCCGAGCAGCCGGCCTGCTATGCCGGCGGCGTGCGCGCCGCGGCCGACTTTGCGCCGCGGTGCCCGCAGCTCGATGGCGACACGCCGACGGGCGATGAAGACTGCCTCTACCTCAATATCTGGGCCCCCGCCGCGGCGCCGACCGATGGCATGCCGCGGCCGGTGATGTTCTTCATTCACGGCGGCGGCAACGTGCAGGGCAGCGCCATCGAGCGCCTGGGCGACGACCTGATCTACGACGGCCAGCGCCTCGCCGAGCGCTTTGGCGTCGTGGTGGTGAGCATTCAGTACCGCATCGGGCCGCTCGGTTGGCTGGTACACCCGGCGCTGCAAGCCGACGGGCATTTTGGCACGCTGGACCAGATCGCCGCGCTGCGTTGGGTGCAGGCCAATATCGGCGCGTTTGGTGGCGATGCCGGCCGGGTGATGATCTTCGGCGAGTCGGCGGGCGGGGTCGATGTCTGCGTGTTGATGAGCTCGCCGCTCGCCGCGGGCCTGTTCCACGCGGCGGCGATGGAGAGCGGTGGCTGCCTGATGCGCACCCGCGCCGAAGTCGAGGCCCAGGGCGTCGAGCAGGTGACCGCCGCGGGATGCGCCGATGACGAAGACATCGACGGCTGCATGCGCGCCCGCAGCGCCGCGCAGTTGCTGATGGATCTGCCGCCGGTGGTCGACGTGGCCGGCCGCACCAGCGCCATGCAGCCCTATGTCGATGGCACCGTGCTGCCCGAGCAGCCCGAGGTGGCCATGGCCGCTGGCCGCCACAACCATGTGCCGTTCCTGGTGGGGGCCAACGCCGATGAGACCTCCCGCAACGTGCCCCCGCTGCGCACCGAGGCGGCGTACGAACTGGCGGTGCGCGCGCTGGCGGGTCCGCTGACGCCGCAGGTGCTCGAAATGTATCCTGCGGCCGACTATGACAGCCCGACCGATGCGTTGATCCAGCTCACCACCGACGCCAAGTTCGTCTGCGGCGCGCGCCGCGCCGCGCGCGCCGCCGCCGCCGGGCAGGCCGAGCCGGTCTTTGCCTATCACTTCGCCCAGAATCTGAGCCAAGCGCCGCTGCAAGCGCGGTTTGGTGCCTTTCATGGCATCGAGCTGTTCTTCGTATGGCAGCGGCTCGATCTGGCCGGCTATCGCGCCAGCGAAGGCGAGGAGGCGCTCGGCGCGACGCTCGGCGGCTACTGGTCGCGGCTGGCCACGCAGGGCGACGTCAACGGCGACGGCGCGACCGAGTGGCCGACCTACACCGCGGAGGACGACGCCGTGCTCTGGATGAGCGCCGACGAGACCCGCGTCGAGCGCGGCCTGCGCGCGGACAAATGCGATTTCTGGGACGTGGTGCTGGCGCCGTAGCCCTCGACCTATTCGACCACGGCCGGGGCTGGCCCGGGGCAGACGGGCTCAATGGCGACCAGCGTCTCGGGGTCGACGCAACCCGGCGCGGCGGGCGGTGCACAGGTGAACTTGTCGTCCACCGCCGCCTCGCGCCACCGGCGCGCCGCCACGCGATCGCTGGCGAGGCGCACCTTCCAGCCGCGCAGCGCCGGCTTCTTTGCCGCGCCCATCGGCGCCTCGGTGTTGAGCCGCGCGCCGATGGCATAGAGCCGCTCGATGTCATCGCGCATTTGCGCCCCGCAATGGGCATCGCGGAAGCGCTGCTGCAAATAGGGCGGCGGGGTCGATTGGTGGTAGAGCGTCGCCGTCACCGCCGCCGCCCGCCGCAGATCGCGGGCGCTGCCGAGGTCGATGAGGTAGGTCAGCCGGTCGGCGCCCGCGCGCTGCGGATCGCGGTAATCGGCGTCGTCCCCCACCCCACAAAGCGCGCCGAGCGCCTGCACGAACGGCAGGCCCGGATCGCCGCGCTCGGCGAACCACGTCGGCTTCCAGAAGAAGAGCGGATCGAAGCCGCGCGGGCGCAGGCGGTTGTCCTTCAACGTGCGGAAGCGCTCGACAAAGCTCGACGTCAGCCCGCCCGAAGCGTCCGCGACCACCTCTTGATAGATCTGCACCGCGTCCTGCCGATCGATGCAGGTGAAATGCGGCTGCACCGCCGAGGCCGGAATGCGTTGCCGGCAGATGTCGTCCGGCGCCGCCGGATCGGGCTCCAGCCGCTCGCCCGGCAGCGGCGCGCTCTCGCCCGCCCCGCTGCGCAGCACGCCGAGCGCATCGGTCGCGCCCGAGATCCAGACCGGCTCGCCCTGCGCGTCGCGCACCGCCAGCTCGATGAACGTGCGGCGGAAGTTCACGCCCGACGGCAGAAAATGCCCCGTGTCATTGCGCACTTCGACCTGCACGCGCAGCCGCCCGGCGCCCACGCGCTCGACCGAGAGCAGCTTGATGGTCGCCGTCTCGCCGTCGGCCATGGCCAGCATCGAGTCGAGCGTCGTCAGCAGGCCCGGTCGCGTATCGGCCTGGCCCGGATCGCGCTGCCGCGCGCCCAGAACCACCGGAAACTGCTGGAACATCGCGTTGAGCACCACGTTGAGGCCGTGCAGCGCGTGGCGCGCTCGGG
>JAGQJJ010000040.1 GCA_020430675.1 Myxococcales bacterium | reverse complement strand
TGAACCACGACGTAGTGTCATCGCCCACCTCGACCACGCTGCCCTTCCCGGTGCCGATGGGCCCCGCCGCCTGCCCGCGCAGGCCGTTGGGATCGGCGCGCTGGTTGGTCACCGTTGCCCGCGTCACCCAGTACATCGCCAGCCGCAGGTCCGGAAACTGCGGCTCGGCCGAGCGATCGTGGGCGTCCCGCCACGCGGGATACGAGATGCCCGGCGCCGGCTGCGCCGCGGCCGTGGCGGCGCAGACTAGGCAGCCGAAAAGCGCCAGCGCGCGCCCCATCAGCGAACGCGATGACAACGCAACACCGCATCGCCGGTGAACGGCGCGCCATTGAAGACCACGCCCGCCGCGCCCACCGGCCCGTCGGCGCACCGATGGTTGGCGGCAAACGTGGCCACATACAACTCGGCCGCGACGGTGTCGCCGCTGATGCTCGCCCGGCCCTCCTGGCCGAACGGGCCATAGCCCAGGTCGAAGTCATAGCAGTCGGCGTTGCCCTGAATATTGGTGATGGAATGCGAGGTGCTGACAAACTCGGTCTCGCCCGAGATCGTGTCGCGGTCGCAGCCGTCGGGCCCCACGGTGCCCAGCACGTTGTGGATCGTGAACGACGTGCCCGAGAACGAGATGCGCACCTCGTGATAGCACTGCGACGAGGCGCCCAGGTCTTCGTCCTGAGAGAGCCCGTTTGGATGGGTGGGGATCTCGCAGAGCAGCTCGCCCTCGGCGAACCAGGCTTCGATGCGCCCCTGGGTGCTCAGGTCGACTTCGCCGCCGCCGCCTTCGCCGCCGGCGCCCCCTTCGCCACCGGCTCCGCCCATGCCGCCCGCGTCGGCCGCCGCGTCATCGCCGCCGTCGTCGCAGCCGGCCCAACCAAGCGCCAGAACCACCAAGAACCAAGCCGTTCGCCGCATGCTCGCCTCCACGAATCCGGCTCGACTGTGGCTGTCTGCGTGGTCGGCGTCAACCGGCACGTCACGAGCCCGGCGCCGCGGCATCCGGGTCAGTTCGAGTTGCGACGACCGGCCAGAATCGCCATCTTGCGAGTCGACGAGGAGGAGACCGTGGCCCCGACCTACGACACCTTGCCAATCCCCGAGACGCCGCCCGAACAGACCGGCAATATCGCCTACGGCATCTTCGGCCACTGCGGCTCGCCGGTGTTCTATGCGGTCTGGCTGGCCGTCTTCGGGCTCACCACCTACCACGCGATTGTCGGCTTCCTGGCGTGCTCGGTCGTCTTCTTTGCGTTCACCCTTTGGGCCGAGCACCGGCATCCTTCGGTGAAGCTGCCCCCGCTCAGCCTGCGCGACTGCATCGGCGGCCTCTCGGTGGTCTTCTACAAAGGCGTGCTCGTCGGCGGTGGCTTTGTGGCGGGCGGCTGGTGGGTCTTCTCGCACATCTCGCCCTACAAGACGCTGTCGAACACCTGGTTGATGGTCGCGATCGGCACCCTGCTCACCGATCTGGCCTACTACTGGATCCACCGCATGATGAGCCACAGCCGCGGGCCAAACCCGATCCTGCGCTATTACCGGCGCAAACACGCGGCGCATCACTCGGTCAGCGAGATGGACTTCATGCGCGGCAACCAGTCCTCGCTGGTCGACACCGCCCTCGGCCAGTTCCAACCGGCCCTGATCCTGATCTCGTGGGCCCTGGGCATGGACCTGCCGGCCACGCTCGCCGCCTATGGCTTCATCCTGACGCTCCAGGCCACCGACCACACCAATGTCACCTTCAATATCGGGTGGTTGCGCTATATCTTCATGGACAACCACGCCCACAAGCTGCACCACTGCAAGCGGGGCAACCTGATCAACCACGCCGCCGCCTTCTCGTTCTTCGACCGCCTTTGGGGCACCTACTACGAAGATTGGCGGCTCTCGTCGAACTACCTGCACCACCACCGCATCGCGCTGCCGATCAAGCTGCGCACCGCGCCGTCGCGGCCCGCGCGCCCCCAGACCGCCAACGCATGAGCGAACCCCGCGGCGCCGCGCTGATCACCGGGGCCAGCAGCGGGATCGGCACCTGCTTCGCCCACCAGCTCGCCGCCCGCGGGTGGCCCCTGCTGATCACCGCGCGGCGCGGCGACCGGCTCGCAAAGCTGGCCGAGACCCTCAACGACGCCTATGGCGTGCCGGTCGAGGTCGTCGCCCTCGATCTCGCCGACCCCGACGCGCCCGCCGCGCTCTTTGCCGCCACCGAGGCCACCGGACGCCCGGTCGAGATCCTGATCAACAACGCCGGCTACGGCCTGCAAGGCCGCTTTGTCGACCAGGACATGGCCGCCATCGAGCCGATGATCCGCCTCAACGTGCTCGCGCTCACCGAGCTGACCCTGCGCTTCGCCCGCCCGATGGTCGCCGCTGGCCGCGGTCGCATCCTGCAGGTCGCCTCGGCCGCCGCCTTCCTGCCCTCGCCCTATGTCGCCGCCTACGCCGCGAGCAAGCACTACGTCAAAGCCTTCGCCGAGGCCGTGCGCTTCGAGCTGCGCAACACCGGCGTCACCATGACCACGCTCTATCCCGGCATCACCCGCACCGAGTTCAACACCGTCGCCGGGGCGCGCACGCCACGACTGATGAACCTGTCGATCCTGTCGGCCGACACCGTCGCCCGCATCGGCCTGCGCGCCATGTTTCGCGGCCGCCGCGCGGTGGTGCCCGGCCTCATCAACAAGCTCAACGCCTTCTTCAGTGAGGCGCTGCACCGCGGCTTGATCACGCACGCCGCTGGCCGCCTGCTCGAAGACGCCAACGGTCATCACGATAAAGTGACCGATTAGTCACAAATATCGAAACATCATCCGCGCCTGAAGACTGCCCCCTTGCGCGCGCGCGCCGGGCCTGACAGGCTGCGGTCCTCGCACTCGACGACGGAGCGGCCGATGGCCCGCAAGTGGACGATCGACGACGACGACGAAGACCACGGCCGCCTCAACGGCGCCGATGACTTCCCCGAGCCCGACGAGGCCCCGCCCTCGTTCGACGACGCCGGCTTCGCCCGTCGTCCCGCGCGCCTGCCGCTGGCGCTGGTGCTGGCCGCCTCGATCGTCGGGGCCATCTTCGCCGCCACCAGCACCGCCGACTTCGCCGCCCACCTCGACCGCCAGGTGCACGCCATCCACTGCTCGGTGATGCCCGGCGCCGAAGCCCAGACGGGCGACAGCGGCTGCCGCACGGTCATGCTCAGCCCTTACAGCTCGTGGTTCCGCGACTCGTATTGGGGCGGCATCCCGGTGAGCATGCTGGCGCTCGCGGTCTTCTGCTTCCTCGCCTACCGCAGCGCCCATCTCGTCTGGCGCGGCCGGCCGTTGCGCAGCGAGACGGGCTTTTTGTTCGCCGCCACCGGTCTGCCGGCGCTGATGAGCATCGTCTATGGCTACCTCGCCGCCACCGCGGTCGGCGCCCTTTGCACCGTCTGCGCCGGCATCTACGTCACCAGCGGCCTCTGCTTTGTGGGCGCGCTCGCCGCGCTGCTGATGAGCGAGCGCCCGCCCGTCGGCGACGAGACCGCCCTGCGTCGCTTCGGCGTGGGCGTGCTTGAGGGCTGCGGCTTCGTGCTGGCGCTGACGCTGGTGTGGATGGCGTTCATCCCCCAGCCCAAAGCCGGCGAACGCGGCGCCGAGGGCTGCGGCACCCTGGTCGCGCCCGAAGATCCGGCGGGCATCCTCATCGACCTCGCCCGCACCCCCAGCGGCGCGCCTTCGATCGAGCTGCTCGACCCGCTCTGCCCCGCCTGCCGCGCCTTCGACGCGCGCCTCCAGGCGAGCCAGCTCGGCCCGCGCCTCGACCAGCAGGCGGTGCTCTTCCCGCTCGACTCCACCTGCAACTGGATGGTGACCACCTCGCTGCACCCCGGCGCCTGCGCGGTGGCCGAAGCGATGCTCTGCGCGCCCGGCCAGACCGAAGCGCGCCGCATTCTGGAGTGGGCCTTCACCCACCAGGAGCGCCTGCTCGAAGAAGCCAAAGCCGACGAAGAGCGCCTGCGCGGCCATATCAAGGCCGAGTTCCCCTCGGTCGCGAGCTGCCTGGGCACACCGGTCGCCAAGAACAAGCTGGTCAAGAGCCTGCGCTGGGCGGTCGCCAACGCGCTGCCGGTGATGACCCCGCAACTCTTCGTGCGCGGCAGGCGTCTTTGCGACGAAGACACCGACCTGGGGCTGGAGTATACGCTGAGCCGCATGATCGGAGGTGCCCGGTGAGCGACGTGATGCGCCGCGCGGTGGCCGCCCTGCCCGCCCTGCTGCTGCCCCTGCTGCTGGTCGCCTCCTGGCTCGGCGCCGCCGAGCGGCGACTCAAGGAGTCCGATCCCTCGGCCGCCGAGGCCGAGGTGGCCATCGCGAGCGTCAGCGAAGACAGCTATTGCACGCCGAAGCTCAAGGCCATCGTGCGCCGCGTGGCCACCGCCTGCGGCCTCGTCAGCAACGGCCGCGGCTGCCAGCCCATGCAGGCGCAGACGGTGGCCCAGCTCAGCGATGAAGAGTTCAACGCGCTCTTCCTGCCGCTCGAAAAACGCGCCCATATCGTGCAGTTCGACGCCTACCAGACCGATCTAGACGAGGCCGGCAGCAAGGCGATCGACGCCGCCTGGGCCGACCAGCGCGGGGCCAGCTTCTTCTTCGTGGTCGCCCGCGCCAGCCCCGACGGCAAGACGGAAGACAACGAGAAGCTGAGCGCCGCGCGCGCCCAGAGCGTGCTCACCCATATCGAGCGCCGGTTCAACGACCCCGACGTCGCCAAACAGGTCGGTCTCTTGTGGCTCGGCGAGAACTTCGCCCAGCTCGATGAGAGCTTCTGCGGCTGGCAGCGGTCGCGCACCGAAGAGTGCACCGCCAAGGAGATCAACCGCAGCGCGTTCATGGCCTGGATCGACTGCGCCATCTGAGGAGGCCCGCATGCGTGTGTTGCTGATTGCCGCATTGGCGCTCATCGGCTGCCAGGGCAACGCCGACGGCCACGCCCCGCAGCAGACGATGCAGCGCACCGCCGCGGTCAAGCCGGCGAAGCCCGCAGGCCCGGTCAACGATACCGGTGGGTTCTGCGAGCAGACCTGGCCGGGCGACGGCCCCACCGCGCGCAGCTTCGCCTGGCCGCCCCAGCGCCCGCTGCCCGATGGCACCACGCCGGCCACCGCGCTGCCCACCGACCGGTGGACGTGGGTCAACGTCTGGGCAACGTGGTGCCGCCCCTGCGTCGAAGAGATGGGCCTGCTCGCCCGGTGGACGAAGGGCCTCGCCGCCGATGGCAAGCCGATCGATCTCGAATTGCTGACCATCGACAAACCTGAAGACATCGACGCGCTCAAGGATCGCATCGCCCGGGGCCTGCCGGGCAAGGTGCGCTGGCTGCGCGAAGAAGCCGACTTCGGCCCCTTCCTCGACGCCCTGGCCGTCGACCGCAGCGCCGCCATCCCGATCCACGCGCTGGTGGATCCGCACGGCAAGCTGCGCTGCGTGCGCGTCGGCGCCATCAGCGGCCAGGACTACGCCGCGGTGAAAGCCATCGTCAGCGGCGGATGAAACATCTGTCGGTCGGCGGCGTAACGACCGAAAACCCGGAATCAAGAGGCCCCCCATGGTCCGCCCTGCCCTCTTCGTCCTGCTCGCCTGCATCGCAGCCTGCACCCCCGACCTGCGCCCCACCCGCCTGCAAGAGAAGGGCGTCACCGACGACTCGCAGGCCAAGGCCCGCGAATGGCTCGACAAGATGGTCGCCGCCCACGGCGGCCGCGACGCCTGGGCGGCCAAGGGCGACTTCGAGATCGAGCTGACCGACGAGTGGCCGAGCTTCCTGCCGCGCACCGCCGCCATGCCCTGGCCCGAGAGCGGTCAGCGCATGCGCATCGCCAAGAAGATCGGCAAGGAAGACATCCGCCTCACCTTCATCGGCGGCGACCATGACGGCGAGGTCTGGGGCATTCAGAACTGGGCCACGTGGACGCAGAAGCCCGGCGGCCAGCCGGTCTTCGATGAAGACGATGACATCAAGTTCTGGCTGCCCACCGTCGCCTACTTCTTCGAGATGCCCATCCGAATCGCCGAAGCCGGCATCATCTCGTACGAGGGCGAAGAGACGATCAACGGCCGCAAATACGCCGTCGTCTTCTGCACTTGGGGCACCGCCGAGCCGCAGGACGCCATCGATCAGTACCTGGTCTACATCGACACCGAGACCCATCGCCTGGGCTGGAGCTACTTCACGGTGCGCGACCTGACCCTGGCCAGCAGTGGCACCATGCGCTTCGCCGACGTACGCGATGAGCATGGCATCCCGGTGGTGCATGAGATGACCCTCACCGACGGTCTCGGCGACGATGGCATCGTGCACCAGATGGTGGTCAAGTCAGTGAAATGGGGCGCCGGTCACCCCGATGACTACTACGTGCCCGATCCCAGCCGCAGCGGCAACAAGTAGACTCGTAGTTCTCCTCAGGGCTTCGCCCGAAGTGCCTTGTGATCCACCTCCGGCCGGCGCATGTTGAACGCCGACCTGGGAGGTGACCATGCACGCGACCGAAGCATCGACGGCGGCCTATACGGTCCGCGTTGAACCCGAGCGCCACGAGCTCCAGATCACCCTGCACCTGCAAGGCCCCGCCGCCACCGGTCGCGTGCGGCTCGAGATCCCGACCTGGGTGCCCGGCGACTACACGTTCATGCAGCTCGCCCGCGACCTGATGCCGATCAGCGCCGTCGACCCGCGCACCGGCACGGCGTTGAAGGTCGAGCGCGATGGCTGGCAGGCGTTTGTCATCGAAGGCGGCACCGGCGACCTGCAGGTGAGCTATCGCGCGCTGGGCTATGAACCCGAATTCGGCGAGCCCTCGGGCCTGATCGACGATGCCTTTGCCATCACCTTGGGCGCGCGCTATCTGCACAGCCCGGCCTGGCTCGGCCCCTGCACGGTGACTTATCAGCTGCCCGACCGCTGGCGCGACACGCTGCATCATCCGGCCGGCGCGCTGCGCATCGCCGATGACACCTGGGAGTACCCGAGCTTCGAAGTCCTGCTCGACACCCCGGTGGTCATGGGCGGCGCTGACATCCGCAAGCGCGTCGTCGCGGGCACGCCCTTCTTTTTTGCGTTTGTCGACCGCGGCATCGGCTACGACCAGCGCGTCGACGCTTTCATCGACGATGTCTGCGCCGCCGCCGCCGACATGGGGCGCATGTTCGAGGGCTTCCCCTTCGACTACTACACCTTCGTGCTCAGCCTGAACCCCACCGCCGACTGGGGCCTCGAACACCTGACCAGCACGATGTGCGGCCTGGGGCCCGATGTCTTCACCGACGACGACCAATATGCCATCGGCGTGCGGGTCTGCGCCCACGAGCTGTTCCACGCCTGGAACGTGCGTCGCCTGCGCCCGGCGCCGCTTGGCCAGCTCGCCCACGCGCTCACCCACGGCAGCTTCACCGAGGGCCTCTGGATCGCCGAGGGCTTCACCCGCTACTACGAGTTCCTCTCGTGCACGCGCAGCGGCACCTACACGCCCCAGCAGTTCATCAGCAATGTCGTCGGCTACCTGCAACACCTCACCGTGCTGCCCGCCTACCATCGCATCTCGGGCACCGACTCATCGCTGAGCACCTATCTCACCCATAGCCCGTCGTACCCGGGCCGCCCGAACAACTGCATCGACTATTATGACAAAGGCATGCTCATCGCCTTCAGCGTCGATGCCACCCTGCGGCTTGAGACTGAAGAAGACACCCTCGACGCCGCGTTTGCCGCGTTCTACGAGAAATACGTCGGCGATCCGGTCGGTTACACCACCGAGCAGGCCCTGGCCTTCTTCACCGCCCGCCACAAATCGCTCGGCCCGCTGCTCGCATCGACCGCCACCCATCCCGGCGGCTTGACGGTGGAATCGCTGCTCGAGCGCCTCGGCTTCAAGGTCTGCCACGAACCCACCCACCGCCTCGGCCTGTACTTCGCCGACGGCGGCATGCCCACCATCGACAGCGTGCTCGATGACAGCCCCGCCGGCCAGAGCGGCCTCGCCGCGGGCGATGTCATCACGGGCATCAATGGCTATGCCTGGTCCGAGGCCGGCCTCAAATGGGTCGCCCGCCACGCCGAGCCGGTCACGCTGGCGGTGGCGCGCGGCCATCGGCGGCTCACCTATACGATGCAGCCCACGCTCACGAGCCACATCACCAAGCTTGTCTGGCAGGGCGACAACGCCCAGGCCGAGCGCCTCTCCCGTTGGTTCGGCGGCAAAATCCCGCTGACGCCGGGCCAGGACGTGCCCGTCGACTTCTACGAGAACTTCCACGGCGTTGAGACCGTGCTCTGAAGGGATCCAAGTCATGAAATCCAATCTGGCCGATGTCATCGTCGTCGGCGGCGGCACGTTGGGCCTCGCGGCCGCCTATCACGCGGCGCAACGCGGGCTCAAGACCGCCATGATCGACCAGTTCGCCCCGCCGCCCGGCGGTGGGCCCATCGATCAAGGCAGCTCGCGCGGCCTCGAACGCATGTTCCGCATTCTCTACTCGCAGCCGCCGCGCGTGCGCCTCGTCGAGACGGCCTATGCCATGTGGCATGAGATGCAGCAGCAGGTCTCCAGCGATCCCAGCGATCCCAGCGATCGCATCCTGCTCGAACAGGATCTGCTGTTCTTTGGCAACCCCGACATCTCGACGTTTGAAGGCAATATCGCCGACATCCGCAACTCGATGAACACGATGGGCATCCCCATCGATGACCTGCAGAACCCGGCCGAGATCGCAGCCAAATATCCGATCTTCAACAATAACGCGCTCTACACGCCCGATGGCACGCCCTATGTGGGCCTCGTGCAGAACAGCGGCGCCACCATCAACGTGCCGCGCGCCTTCCAGGTCACGCGCCTGCTCGCCGAGCGCACCGGCCGCTATCGCCCCGTGCAGGCGCGGGTGGTCGACCTGCACCAGACAAGCGCCGGCGGCTGGCACGTGACGCTCGCCGATGGTGAGACCTGGCAGTCGCAGTACCTGATCGTCTGCCCCGGCGTCTGGCTCGACAGCGTGCTCGCGCCCCTCGGCCTGCGCGCCTCACAGGCCAGCCCGGCGTGGTCGATCTGGCAGATGACGCTCGGCTACTTCAACCTGACCGCCGCCGGCAAGGCCGCGCACTGGCCCATCTGGTACGAGTTCGGCAACACGGCCGACGACGACCAGCGCCTGTTCTACGGCTTCCCCAACGTGAGCCTCACCGCCGACACCACGGGCAAGATGAAGATCAGCGCCGATTATGCCTACCCCGACACCATCTTCAGCGCGCCGAACCAGATGACCGGCAAGCCCGATCCGCGCATCATCGCCGACCTGCAGAAGCACCTGGCCCATCTCTTCAAGCCAGGGCTCATCGACCTGGTCGACCCCGACCCGCAGCAGGCCTGCGTCTACTCGATGGCGCCCGACGGCGATATCGTGCTCGGCCGCATCCCACTGGCGCCCGAAGCCACGCAGTTCCGGCCGAACGCAGCGATGTTGTGCATGGCGTCGGGGCGCGGCTTCAAGTACACGCCCGTCTTCGGCCGCATTCTGGTCGACCTGGCGGTCAACGGCGCGACGCCCTATCAACTCGACCTGGCCGACTTCTCGCCGACCCGGCCGAACCTCTTCCAAAAAGCGTGATCAGGCGCCCTCTTCGGGCGCGCAGCCGCAGATGAAGGGATACGCCGGGTCGTCGACGATGGGCGTCATGCCAAAGAAGTCATCCAGCACCGATTCGGCGGTGCAGAAGGCGCCCTCAACCCACGCCTGATCGTTGCTGTACGCCGAGCCGACGACATAGATGTTCGCCGCGGGCCCATCGGTCAGCGACGACGGCCGACGAATGCGTTGCATGACATCGCAGATGTCATAATGCGCCGCCCAGGCATGATACCCCGCGCCGAAGGGATTCTGCCCCCAGTCCATGTACACCGTCTCGACCGGGCGCGGCACGTTCGACAGCGCCGCGCCGGTGCCAAAATGCACCAGTGCCAGCTGCTCGCGCAGCATGGTCACCATCGCCGGCGGGCACTGGCGTGGCCCCACCATCGGCTGCAGATCCCGCGACGGCGCCACCTTGCGATCCACAAACGGGCCCAGCTCCATCTCATGCCAGAACTTCACGAATGACTCATCATCGTAGCTGGCCAGCAAGCCATGGACCGGGCTCTGCTCGGTCGTGCCATTATTGCCAAAATAATAGACCTGGCGCAGCGGCGTATCGGTGATGGTCGGCCCGAAGGTGCTCGCGGTGCCCAGGCGCGGCGCAAAGCGCGCCGTCGTCCACCACGGGCTGTCGAAGAACATCGCCACCTTGTACGAGGGCTGCAAGATGACCGACTCGCGATAGAGCGTCACCTGCGGCGCGTTGAGGATGTCGCCCGGCGCGCCCAGGTATTGCGTGGCCTGCGCCACCAACGCCAGCGCGCGCGGCGGCATCGCCAGCACCGCGTGGTCGGCCGTCTGCTCGGGCCCGCCCAGGTCCGGGTTGGCCGCCGTCGCCGTGCGAAACACGATCTTGCCGCCCGGCGCCCGGATCGAGTGCAGGCGCTCCTGCGGGTGGTAGTTGAAGGTCACCCCCCGGTGCGGGGCCCACTGCACGATGCGTTGAAACAGCGCCCGGAACAGCTCTGAGTAGCCATGCGGCAGCGTCTTGAACTGCCCGCCGGGCGCAAACTCGCTGTTGTAGATGAGCGCGTCGGCCGAGTGCCAGTTGATGACATTCGACGAGTAGCCGCCCCCCATGTCGGCGTAGCGATAGGCTTCATTGCCCACCGCATCGTACATCAGGTTCCAATAGCCGATGTCGCGCAGCCGCTGCCCCGGCTTGAAGACATGCGAGCGATACGACGCCGGCAGCCGCGCGCTGCCATAGAAGGCACATTGCTCGGTGCGTGTCTTCGGCGGGTGAGCGGGGTCGATGGCATCGGTGGCCACCGTGGTGAACACCTGATCCGGCGCCGCCCCGGCGAGCGCCTGCTGGGCGTTGTACGGGGCCGGCGAGAGCGGGCCGATGTCGCTGGAGTAGAAGTTCTTCTCGCGCAGGTAGAACAAGGGATCGTCGGTCGTATCAAACGCCACCGAAGGCAGTTTGAGCTGCTCGACGACCTCGCTCACCAGCCGATGGCCCGACTGCGTCTTGGGATCCCATTGCAAGAAACGCATGCCACCGACTTCGATGTACGACTGCGTCGAATCCCCGTTGTGGTGGTAGGTGCAAATGCGCCCGGCCGGTTCGCGCGTGCCGCCGGTCTCGAACTGGTAGTTGCCCCAGTCGTACAGCTCGATGACGTCGCCCCGTCGGGCGCCGCCGCCTTCGACGAGTCGCCACGCGGTGTACAGGCCGCCCGGGCCGGCGCCGAAGATGCAGATGCGTGCCATGGGTTCCCCTCCAGGTCACGGGTGGTGGCGCATCATAACAGTCGGGTGATGGGCTGTCTGCCGACATGTGCCGCGCCTGTTATCCGCAGTTGCCTCCCGTCATCGCTCAACCCCGGGCCGCTCGATACCGTGACTTCATCAACGCTCACCAAGAGGAGTCACCATGGACCATCGCACCGAAATCGTCGAGCCCGCCCGCATGTCCGCCGCAGCCCGCCGCGCGCTGATCGATGACTTGTATGCCTGCCACGACCGCATCTTCGCGGGCGTCAGCCGCGCGCAGTTCGCCGCCTATGTCGTCGACTCGCCCGCGCGCCGAACCCGGATCATGGTGCTGCGCGATCGGGAAGGCCGCGCGCGGGGCTACGCGGCGTTCCATGTCTTCGAGCAGATGCACCTCGGCCGCCGCAGCGTTGTCATCCGCATGGAATCGGGCGTCGAGCCCGCGTTTCGCGGCCGCAAGCTCTTCTCGCGCTTTGTCCTCGCCAACGTGCTGTGGACCGTGCTGCGGTCTCCCACCCGCCCGATCTGGTTCTTCGCCTGTTTTGTGCACCCCTCGGCCTATGTGAGTTGCATCCGCCACGCGCCCGAGCTTTGGCCGCGGCCGGGCGAAGAGGCGCCGGCGTCGATGACCGGACTGATGCAGAGCGTCGTCGAGGCCTTCCACATGACGCCGACCGACCGACCCGGTGTCTTCCAGGTGGGTTGGATCACGCGCGGCGCCCACGCGCCGGGCCGGGTCTGCCCCGAGGCGGCGTGGTACATGGACCGCAACCCCGGCTACCTCGACGGTCACGGCCTGCTCACCGTCATGCCGGTCAGCCTGAACCATCTTGCCGCCGCCGCGCTCAGCGTCGCCCGCTCGCGACTGGCGCGCCTCTTTGCCTACCCCGCCATCTCCAACGCTCCTGTCGGGTCCACCTGAAAATTTTGCCCCGGATCGTCATTTTGTCGGCCATGCTGTCGATCGGACGCGCCCTCGCGCGTCGTTGGGATGAACGCGCTGATGAACAGCGCCCAAACGTGGGAGACACGAATGACGATCCCTTTCTGGTGCCTTGCTGCTGCCTGCCTTCTGCCCTACCTGATCTTCGGCGCGACGGTCCGTCCGCGCGCCGTGCTGCCCGGGGGCCTCGACAACAACCACCCGCGGGTGCAGCAGGCGACCCTCGAAGGCTTCGGCGCGCGCATGATCGGCGCCCACAAGAACGCCTTTGAGGCCCTGGGCGTCTTCGCGCCCGCGGTCATCGTGGCCCACCTCGCGGGCGCCGATCCCATCTGGTCGGCGCGGCTCGCGCTCGTCTTCATCGGCGCGCGCGTGCTGCATCCCATCTTCTACGGCGCCAATATCGCCCCGCTGCGCACCCTCTCGTTTGCCACCGGCCTGCTCGCCGCCCTCGGTCAGTTTGTGCTCGCCGCGATGGCTTGACAGCGGTGCGCAAGTCCGTTGGTTCCCAAAGTGCGCCGGACGCGGCGTCGCTGGCAAGGCCGAGAGCGGAGGCGATGCCGAAGCATCGTCGAGCATCGAGAACGCCGCCAGCGACGTCGCGGACAAGCGCGACGGAATCAACGGCGCCGCGCACCGCTGTGAGGCTCAGCGCCCGAACGCGAGGTCGAGCAGATCGTCGACCAGCGATTCAAAGGCCTCATCCAGATCGGTCTCCGAGCCATTGGCAAACACGACCAGCGTCGTGTCGCGGTCGACGTTGTAGAACATCTCGGAGACATAGCCAGTGACGGCGCCCCCGTGCCCATAGGTCAGACCGCGGCTGGCGGTGGTGGTGAGGCCGACGCCCAGGCCATAGGCCTCGCCCTCCTCCGACTCGACGGTGGCGAACATCTCCTCGCGGGCGGCCGGGCTCAGCCAGTCCTCATCGGTCGCGACGGCGTGAATGAAGACCGCCAGGTCCACCGCCGTGCTGACCACCCCGCCATCGGCCAACCCGTAGCCTTGATCGCGGTTGGTCCAGTCGTCGAGCGTGCCATCCTCATCTTCGTCGCCGTAGCCGTGCACCAACGGTCCGTCGATGGCCTCCTGATGCTCATAGAAGGTGGAGTCCATGCCCAGCGGATCGAAGATGCGCGCGCGAAACTCGATGGCATGTGAGTGCCCCAAAATGTCATCCAGCACCATGCCCGCCAGCAGGTAATTGCTGTTCGAGTAGCTCCAGTCGGTGCCCGGGGCAAACTCGGCGGGCAGATCATAGGCGTAGACCATCGCCTCGGCGGCCGTCCACCGATGGGTCGGATCGGCTTCGGCTGCGTCGTTGAAGCCATCGGTCTCCAGATAATCCGGGATGCCCGCGGTGTGCTGAAAGAGTTGGCGCAAGGTCACCTGCGAGACATTGGCCACCCGGTCGACGACTTCGTCGGGCAGGAACTCGGCGACCGGCTCGTCCAGATCCAACTCGCCCTCGGCGGCCATCATCGCCGCGACCACGCCGAG
>JAGQJJ010000407.1:4563-4799 GCA_020430675.1 Myxococcales bacterium | reverse complement strand
GACGGAGACCCAGACGGTCGACTTCGAACGCGGCTTCTTCACGGTCTATCTCGGCGACGTCAACCCGGTGCAGCCCGCGCTCTTCCAAGCCAACCAGACCGTCTGGCTGGGCATCGCCGTCGACGGCGACGAAGAGATGGATCCGGTGGCGCTGGGCACCGCGCCGTTCGCCGGCTTCGCCCAGTACACCGGCGAGGCGGCGACCGCGGCGTTCGCCGACAGCGCGGCGACCGCCC
>JAGQJJ010000407.1:0-4553 GCA_020430675.1 Myxococcales bacterium | reverse complement strand
CGACGCCGCCACGCTCGGCGGGCGCGCCGCCGCCGATTTTGCCGCCGCGGGCCATGGCCATAGCTGGGGTGACATCGCTGGCGTGCCGCCCGATCTGGCCGATGGCGACGACAACACCACCTACGACGTCGCCCCGGGCGGCGGGCTGGAGCTGGCCGCCGGCCTCTTCGGGCTGACCTCGGCCTGCGGCGAAGGCCAGGTGCTCAAGCGCACCGCGGACGGCTGGGATTGCGCCAACGACAGCATCGGCGACGCCGACGCCGCGCGGTTGAGCGAAGCGCGCCTCGACGGCACCGAGCTGGCGCTGGTCGAAGGCGACCGCACGCTGCGCGTCGACCTCGGCGCGCTGGTCGAGGACGACGACCCCGACCCGACCAATGAGCTGCTCATGCGCGCGGGCTTGCAGGGCGCGATCCTGGGCCTCACCGACGCCGGCGGCACCATCGAGGTCGACCTCTCACCGCTCTTTGCCGGCCTCGACGCCGACGCCACCAACGAACTGCTCCAGCGCGCCACGCTCAACGGCACGGTGCTTGAGCTGACCGACGCCGGCGGCACGATCATGGTCGACCTCGCGGCGCTGCGCGGCGCGGCCGATGGCGACGGCGACTCGACCAATGAGCTGTTGCAGCAGGCCGTCCTTGAAGGTGCCACGCTCGCGTTGACCGACGCTGGCGGCACCCTGCGCGTCGACCTGAGCGCCCTGGGCGACGACGCCGACGCCAACCCGCGCAATGAGCTGCTCACCGGCGGGCGCCTCAACGGCACGATCCTCGAGCTGACCGACGCCGGCGGCACCACCTCGGTCGAGCTGGCCGCCCTGCGCGACGACGCCGACGCCGACCCGCGCAACGAGCTGGTGACCGGCTTTGCGCTCCAGGGCAGCACGCTGCTGCTCGACGACGCTGGCGGCCAGCACCGCATCGACCTTGCGCCGCTGCTGGTCGACCCCGACGCCGACCCGACCAACGAGCTGATCGAGAGCCTGACCCTTGACGGCACCTTCCTGGTCATCGGTGACGCCGGCGGCGAGCGCCGCACCGACCTGTCGCCCATCTCGGGGCGCATCACCGGCCTGCGCCTCGAAGGCCAGACGCTGGTGATCACCGAGGCCGGCGTCGACCAACGCCTTGACCTGGCACCCGCGGTCAACGACGCCGACTCGAACCCGACCAACGAGCTGCAGACGCTGGCCATCGACGCCAACGGCAACCTCTCGATCAGCGGCGGCAACTCGGTCAACGTGCGTGGCGGCAGCGGCTTTGCCTTGTCGCTGAACCTGGGCCGCAGCGCCGACGACATCGCCTTCCCGGTCGCTCTCAACGCCGACGACTCGACCACCGACGTCAACCTGCCCTTCTCGGTGACCTACGACGGCGTCGCCTACAACCGCGTGCGCATCAGCACCAATGGCTGGATGGAGTTCGGCAACGCGACGGCGGATTCCGACCTCGGCAACCGCGCGCTGCCCGCCACCGCGCACCCCGGTCCCTTTGTCGCTGCCTACTGGGATGACCTGATCAGCTCGATTCGCCACGGCACGGAAGGCACCGCGCCCAACCGGGTCTTTGCCGTCTACTTCGACGCGGCGACTTTCTCGGGCAATACCAACATCGACTTCATGATCCAGGTGCACGAGGGCTCGGGCGCGATCAACGTGCGCTACGTCAACGCCGAGCCCAACTCCTGTGGTCAGGGCGCCACGATCGGCTTCCAGCGGGCCGGCGCGCAGAACGCGATCGCCTATCCCATCGGCTTCAATGTCGCCGTGCTCGACGACAACGCCAACGACGGCGACCCGAGCGAGCAGGGCTGGTCGGTCACGCCCAACCGCTGATCCGTGCGGGCCCGCGCCTGTTTGCGGCATCACCGAATCGATGTAAGTCCGGCACGCATCAGTGTGAAAACGCAGGCGATCAATCGCCTTTCTGTCTATTCATGGAGTTGAGTGCGGGATCCGGCGCATAATTTGCGCTCAAAATAGAAAATTCGGGCGTTCTCATAACGCCGATGTGAGAGGCCGGCTTATGGCCTATTCATCCGATGATGGCCGGTCTGACGACCGCCCGTCGTTCGATCGACCCGAGGGGGGGTTGGGGGCCGATCTGACCGAAGCCGCGCGGCTGCGCCTGGCGCTTCGGCAGACCGAGCACCTGTTCGCCTCCATCTTTGAAGCCTCGCCCATGGGGCTGGCCATCGCCGACCTCGACGGCGCCTGCGTGCGCGTCAACGCCGCCTTCGCCCACATGCTGGGCGTCACGCCCGCCGAGCTGATCGGTCACCACTACACTTCCCGCGTGCATCCCGACGAGACGCAGACCTGGTTGCGCAGCCTTGACAAAGTGCGTCGCGGCGAGCTGGCCGAATGCCGCGCCGAGGTGCGTTACGGCCACGCAAACGGTCACCTCGTGCCGATCGAGCTGCGCATCACGCGGGTCGTCGATCCCGACGGCGCGCCGCTCTCATTGCTCGTCTGGGCCACCGATCTGACCGAGCGGCTGCGCAATGAGACCAACCGTCGCAGCCTCGAAGCCCAGGTCCATCAGGCCGAAAGGCTCGAGAGCCTGGGCGTGCTCGTGGGCGGAATCGCCCATGATTTCAACAATCTGCTGACCGGCATGCTCGCAAATGCGGATTGTCTGCTCGAAGACCTGGCGCCCGACACGGAGCTGCGCGCCTGCGCGGCCGACATCCGCGAGGCGGCCCATCAGGCGGCGGCGCTGACCCATCAGATGCTGGCCTATGGCGGCAAGGCCCGCCTGGTCACCGAGCCGGTCGAGCTGCGGGTGCTGGTGCACGCCATGGGCCGCCTGCTGCGCGCTTCGGTGCCGCGCGGGGTCAAGATCGAGCTGCGCTCGTCGCCGAGCGAGCCCGAGGTACGCGCTGATCCGACCCAGATGCGCCAGATCGTGATGAACCTGGTGCTCAACGCGGTCGACGCAGTCGCCGAAGGCGGCGGCCATATCGTCGTCAGCACCGGTCTCTTGGAGTGCGGCGCCACCGAGCTGGCGCGCTGCCTGCCCCAGCCGCTGCGCCCCGGCACCTATGCTTTCGTGGAAGTGACCGACGACGGTTGCGGCATGGACGCCGAGACGCAGTCCCGCGTCTTCGAGCCCTTCTTCACCACCAAGAAGTTCCGCGGCCGCGGCCTGGGCCTCTCGGCGCTGCCGCGCGAGGGCGATCTGGTGCTGCTGGCGTTCATCGGCGGCGACCTCAACGCGCCGGTGGCGCTGGGTTCGATCTACGACGACAGCCACCGCCCGCCGGTGGGCGGCCCCGAAGAGGTGGTCTACCAACCGCCCGACGACGAGGCCTCGGGCGTGCGCCGCCTGCACGTCGAGCTGCCCAACGGGGCGCTGTTGACGGTCGAAGACGAGGTGGTGCGCGTCGAGGCGGGCGATACCACCGTCGCGATCAACACCGACGGCGACGTCGAGGTGAGCGCGGCGGGCAACCTGAAGCTGGTCACCAAGGGCGATCTGACCTTGGAGGCCGACGGCAACGTGAAGGTCTCGGCCCGTGGCGACCTGGGCCTCTCGGCGATGGGTCAGGCCACCGTCGAGGGCACCGCGGCGACCACGGTCAAGGGACCGACGATCAAGCTGGCGGGCATGACCCAGTTCAGCCCGTCGTGAGGGAGCGCGTCGATGCCTGGTCCACCGGTCTCGATCGGCTGCGCCGTGCTGCTGAGCCCGGGGGCGGCGGGTCCGCCCGACTCGGGGGTGATCGTGCAGATCGTGCAGACGGCGGCCACGGTCAACGGCCTGCCGCTCGCGACCGTGGGCAGCATGTGCCAGATGGTGAACTCGGTCTCCGGCGCGCCCTATATGCTGCCCATCGGCCCCGGCGGGGGCTCGGGCTCGGTGAGCATCAGCGGTCAGGCCCTCGTGCGGCTGGGCGACGCCATCCCCTCGGGGCCGGGCATCATGACCATCCTCGGGCCGCCGGCGGCCCCCTTCATCACCGATACGGGGGCGTGAAGCGATGAGCGCGCGCGACGCCCGCACTTTTGAGCGCCTCTTCGGCCGCGACCTGGCGCTGCAATACGCCTGGAGCGGCGGCTACTACGAAGACGCCGATCTGGTGCCCGATCGGTCGGGTCTGACCACCGATATCGGGGTCACCGTCGGCGTCGACAATCTGGTGCAGGCCATCGCCAACCGCCTCAAGACGCGGCAGGGCGAGCTGACCGCGCTGGGCCACCCGACCTATGGCTCGCGCCACCACGAGCTGATCGGCCAGCCCAACGTCGAGCGCGTGCGGCAGCTGATCAAGCTGTACGTGCTGCAAGCGCTGCGCGACGAGCCGCGCATCGAGAAGGTGCTCAAGGCCGATGTGCGCGCCGAGCACGCGCCGCCGCGCGAGGTGGTGCGCATCGAGCTGTCGGTGCAGGTCATCGGCGCGGCGAGCCCGCTCAATCTGGTGGTGCCGTTCTCGTTGGAGGGGGGCGTATGAGCTACGTCGCCGAGCCCTACGCGCAGTTTGTCGACGATCTGCTCACCAGCCTCACCGGCGGCATGGTGCGCGAGCGCTTCGTGCATCTGCCCGAGAAC
>JAGQJJ010000406.1 GCA_020430675.1 Myxococcales bacterium | reverse complement strand
GCGCCGCCACGGGGCAGACGCGCTGGCGCAAGAAGGCGCAGCGCGACACGTTGGAGAAAGTCGCGATCGCGGTCGATGAGAGCATCGTCACCGCCGCGTGGCCCGACGAGGCCGTGGTCTTCGGCTTTGCGGTCAACAGCGGCCGCGAGAAGTGGCGACATCCGCTCGAGGCGATGCCCACCAGCCTGGCGGCGTGCACCGAGCACCGCGTGGTCGCGGTGACCCATCGCGACGGCGAGACGCTGGTCGCCACCGCGCTCGACCCGAAGACCGGCGACCGCCTCTGGCGCACGCCGGTGGACGGCGCGCTGGTCGGCGCCGGCGCCGGCCACCTGTTCACCGCGGTCATGAGCGGCACCGGGCGCCTCAAGGCGCGCATCCAGGCCATCGACTGCGCCACCGGCGCGGTGCACGATCTGCCCGACGCCGGTCGCAAGCTGGTCGACTTCCTCGCCGCCGGTGAAGGCTTCGTGGCCCTGCGACACTTTGAGTTCGGCTTCACCCACGAGCAGGTCTGCCTGCACCCGCTCAAAGCCGACGCGGCGCCGGACTGCTTTGCGCCCGGCGACGGCCAGGTCGCGAATTACAACGCGGTCGGCGGGCTGTTCAAAGACGGCCGGTTCTACTTCTCAACCGCGCATGCCGAGGCCCATAACCTCAACCCCGACGACGACGCCTGGCTCTTCGCCCGCGACCTGGCCACACGCCGCACCGTCTGGCGCAGCCCGCCGATGCTCAGTCGGGGCCCCGCCGTCGACGCCGGCGCTTTGCTCTGGGTCGGCTTCGGCACCACCGGCGCGGCCGACCACGCCACGCTGATCGACCCCGTCGACGGCCAGCCGGTCGCCCAGCTCAGCTTGCGCAAGGCGCCCGAGGCGCTCGCCGTCGACCCCGAGCGTGCATTTGTCGCCAGCTACGACGGCCATATCGCCGCGATCGCCCTGCCCCGCCCGGGCCGAAAGCCCGCTGCCCGCGCCCCGGTCACCCCACAGGGCAGCGCCGCCGCCACCGCCGTCGCCGGCCCGCCCGACACGGCCTGGAAGGTGGTTGCCGCCTTCGATGCCAAACCGAAGAGAGCCAAGAGCTCGGGCACGCTGGGCGATGGCACGGCCGACACCGTCGCGTTCCTCGACCCGGCCGGCGCCCTGCTCGCCGTCGGCGGCAACGACGACCGCGTCGCCGTCTTTGCCAGCAGCAGCGGCAAGCGGCAGTGGCAGTCGCCGGCCTATGGCAAGGACATCGTGCGCGTGCACGCCGCCAATGATCGCTTCGCCGCCGAGATCTACGACGGCCGCACGGTGGTCTTTGCACCCAAGGGCAAAGGCTTCACCGAGATCGCCCGCATCGCGCACGGCCAAAGCTGGACAACCGGCTTTGCGCCCGATGGCAACCACCTCGTCGCCGATGCCTTCAATGACAGCCTGACCCTCTTTGCCGTGCCCGGCGGCGCACAGATCGCCTCGCTGCCCCTGAGCCGCGGCTTCGACCACCGCGGCGTTCAGCTTCGCGAGGGTCTCGTCGCCGTGCCTGCCGCCGAGGGCGTGCTCATCGCGCGCGTCGAGAAGAGTGGCTTCGGCACGCCGCAGGCGGTGACGCTCGACTTCAAGCCCGAAGGCCGTGAGATGACCCAGGCGTGGATGGTCAACCCGAACCTGCTGCTCGCCGAAACCTGCGGGCCCGCCGAATGTGTCATCGACCTGCGTCCGATCGATGGCAGGCCCACCCACACGCTTCGCTTTGACACCCGCGGCGCCGGTTGGAGCCCCTCGGTGCCATCGACCCTTGCCATGACCCGCGAAGCCGATGCCATGTTCTTCTTCCGCCTGGGCCTCGCGCCCATCGTCGTCGACCTGAGCAGCGATGAACGCACGCCGATCGCCCGCATCACCGGGCAGGCCGCCGCCGAATACACCACCGCCGCCTTCAGCAGCGATGGCAAGCGACTCGCGATCGGCATGCACCCGAAGCCATGGCAGGTCACGGTGCTCGCCCGATGAGCGGCCTGCCCGAGCTGCACCGTCACCTCGACGGCTCGCTGCGCCGCGCCACGCTCGACGCGCTGGCCGACGCTGTCGGTGTTTCGGTACCGGCCGAGTTGGGCTTCCGCCCCGGCATGGGCCTCGCCGCGGCGCTCGCCTGCTTCGAAGTCACGCTGTCGACGCTGCAGACGGCCGACAGCGTGCGCCGCGTGGCCGATGAGATGTGCGAAGACGCGGCCGCCGAAGGCATCACCACCTTCGAGGTGCGCTTCGCCCCGCAATTGCATCGCGGCGCGGCGCTTGAAGCCATCGTTGACGCGGCGGTCGACGGCCTCGCCGGTCGCGCAGGGCTGCTCTTGTGCGGCCTGTACGGCGAGCCGCCGAGCGTGCTCGACGCGCTGGTCGAAGCGGCGCGCACGCGCCCCGGTGTCGTCGGCATCGACCTCGCGGGTGGGCCCGGCGGCGCCGATGACTGGCGCATGACCGACTACGCCGCGGCTTTCACCCGCGCCCGCGACCTGGGCCTGGGCCGCACCGTGCACGCCGGCGAGGGGCGCCCGCCGGCCGAAATCCGCATTGCGATCGAACAGTTGCATGCTCAGCGCATCGGGCATGGCACCACGCTGCTCGAAGATGGGCGCGTGCTCGACCTGGTCCTTGCGCGCGGCGTCACGATCGAAGCCTGCCCGACATCGAACCTGCAAACCGGCGCCATCGCGCGCGCCGAGGACCATGCCCTGCCCCGCTGGCTCGCGCTCGGCGTGCGCGCCACCGTCTGCACCGACAACACCCTGCTGTCGCGCATCGACCTGCCCACCGAGCTGGCCCGCGCCCGCGCGCTGCCGGGCATGACCGACGCCCGCCTCGCCGAAGCCATCGCGCACGGACACGCCGCGGCCTTCGACCGGGGGTGATGCCATGCGACCCGATGGCATCGAGGCGCGTTATCATCCCTATTACTGCGAAGAGAACATCTGGCATCTTTGTGGCGAACCGGCGCTCGCCGCGCAGCAACGCGAGGCGGTCATCATCACCAACTCCACCCGCAGCGTGCTGCTCTTCGGCCAGCGCGCCGCCGGCGCTGGCGGCTATGTGGTCTGGGACTACCATGTCGTGATGCTCGCCCGCGATGGCACCTCGCCCTGGCAGGTCTGGGACCTCGACTGTACCGCCGGCCATCCGCTTGCGGCCGCTGAATGGCTCCGGACGAGCTTTCCCCTCGGCCCCCGCCTGCCGCCGGTCTACGCCCCGCGCTTTCGCCGCATGCCGGCCGACCGCTACCGGGCCATGCTGCACACCGACCGCCGCCATATGCGCGCCCCGGACGGCGCTTTCCTCCATCCGCCGCCACCTTGGCCGGCGATCGGCACGGGCTCGAACCTGGTGCAACTGCTGGACTTTTCCGACCCCACCTTCGGCCCGTTTGCCGACATCGCCCACCTCGCCCGCGCGCTTGATACGGGTTCTCCCGCATAAAGCGTCCAGTTCGAATCGACACAAAGGTCACCCCCGGCGCATAATCGTCGTTCGCGCTTGGTTGGGGAGACGCTGATGCGCACCGTGATTCGTTCCCGCCGCGTGCTGCGAAGCGCGCATCAAGAACAGCCGACGCCGGGCACGATCACCGTCGATGGGCACTCGATCGTCGCCGTGGATACCGAGCCGGCGCCCGGTGATGCGGTGATGGATGTGGGCGACCGCCTTGTCACGCCCGCGTTCATCAACGGCCATACCCACCTGTCGATGTGTGCGTTTCGCGGGCTGGGGCTCGATGCGCTCGACGGCAACATCGTCTACGAGACGTATTTTCGCTTGGAGAACGGGCTGTTGCCCGAAGACGTGCGCGCGTTCACCCGGATGGGGGCCTATGAGAGCCTGCTCGCGGGGGTGGGCGCCGTCTGGGATCATTATTACTACGCCGAGGCGGTGGCGGCCGCGCTGACCGACGTGGGGCTGTCGGGCGTCATCGCGCCGACGCTTCAGGATCTGGCAGGGCCGGGCGTGCCCCATCTGGAGGCGCAGCTCGCCGCCACGGTAGCGATCGCGCAGGACCAGAAGATGGCCGATGCCGGCGTCTTCGCCGCGCTCGGCCCACATGCCACCGACACGGTCAGCGACGCGCTGTGGAAGCGCATCGTCGACTTGGCCGACCGCCATGGGCTGGTCATGCACGCCCACGTGGCGCAGTCGATCGAAGAGTACGTGCAATGCGTCGAGCAGCTTGGCCTGACGCCCGTCGAGCGGCTCGACCGCCTCGGCGTGCTCGACGCCGGCGCCGGCGCGCTGATGGTGCATGGCCTTTATGTCTCGCACAGCGACCTGCAACGGCTGCGGCCCGACCACAACGTGCTGGGATATTGCCCGTTCAGCCAGATTCAGTTCGGCTTCCCGGCCGCGGTCGAGCACTGGTGGGAGGCGGGCGTGCCATTTGTCGTCGGCACCGACGCGGGCGCGTGCAATGACTCGATGAGCGTGCAGCAAGAGCTGCGCCTGCTCGCCGGCGGCCGCGCTTTTGCGGTCACGCCTTCGCCCGCCGGCGTCGGTTTCCGCGCGACCGGGGCCCTGAGCGACGCGCTGCAACTCGACGCCGAGCGCCGAACCACGCGCCGGGACCGCGGCGCGCTCGCCGCACCGGAGACGCTGCTCGGCACGGTCTGGGCGGTGCCCGGCCGCCTGCACCCCCAACTCGCGCTCGGCGAGCTGCGCCCCGGCGCCCGCGCCAGCCTGTGCGTCTGGGATCTGTCCCATCCCGCCTGCTGGCCCGCCACCGACCCGCTGCGCGCCCTGACCTTCGCCGACCTCGGCGGCGCGCTGCACACGCTGATG
>JAGQJJ010000405.1 GCA_020430675.1 Myxococcales bacterium | reverse complement strand
CGCCGTCGGCGCCTTCCGCGCGGGCTGCAGCGTTGATGGCCATCGCATGGAGATGATGATCCTGCCCGAGAATCACTTCGGCGAGCGCCCGCCGCCGCTGGGGGAGTTGAGCCCGCTGCGCGGTTTCATCGAAGGCAATGACCTGTTTGCGTCGCTGCTGGCCGACAAGACGCTGCGCTATATGCACCGCCAGGATCGCTTCGACGCGCGCAGCCTCGCGATGCTCTTGCGCTGGGCGTACAAGGGCCCGGGCCTCGATGCCGGCCTGTTTGTCGCCTCATTGCCCGACCGGCAGGGCGTGGTCATCCTGCCACCGCTCGGCGAGCTGACCCGCCTGCTCAGCGAAGACGAGATCAACATCGAGCTGGACCACCGGCGCTACACGATGCTGGGCCACGCCGGCGCCACCAGCCTGGGCAGCTGGCTGTTTAAATGGGAGATGGCCGGCGAGATTCTGCGCAACTACAACACCGGCGATCCGAAGGCGACCATCCCCAGCCTCGACGTGCAGCGCGGCACGCTGCTGACCGGCATGCTCGGCATCACTTATGGCGGGTTCGCCGATACGCAGTTGACGCTCGAAGCGCAGCGCGGTGTGTTCATCGACCGGCCCGACGACCTGCTCTTCCCCGTCGACGCCCCGATCTTCGCCGCCCGCGCCATGCACCGCGCGCTGCGCGAGCGCCTGACGCTGCTCGGCGTGGCCACCGCCATCGGCCTGACCGCGCAGTACGGCTGGCTGGCCCGCGCCGAGGCCACCTACAAGCTCGAAGAGTTCATCACCGGCTTCCAGGTGACGCTGGGCTACGTGCATTACAGCCCCGGCGACCCGGACGAGTTCAGCCCGTTCTACGGTTTCGACGCGCACGACCGCGTCTTCGCGCGCCTGCGCTGGGACTTCACCGCGTTGTGAGCCGACTTTTCGCGGGGCGATTTTCGCCTCGTACGTCGGGGCGAAGTACGCTGGCTGAATGCCCTCCGCGCCGTCGACCCGCCAGCTCTGGTTGCCGCTGGAACTGCCTGCGCCGCAACGGATCCGCCGCGTTCCGGCCGCGCCGCCGTCGCCTGATGATCGCCAGCTCTGGCTCTTTGCGCCCTACGAGCAACAGCCGTTGCCGCTGGCCGAGCCGCTGCCATTCGAGCCGCCGATTGCGCCGCGCCTGTATCGGGTGAACACGGGCTGAGCCGATTTTGCTCTGTCGAGCGGCGTGGGCCCCGTAGACTGCGCCCATGCTGCTCGCCGACGACCCCCGCTCGCGCGTGCTTTTGCGCCTCGCCGCCCACGCACCCGCCGATGAAGCCGAAGCCCGCGATGTCGCGGCGATCAGCGCCTTTGTGCGGGCGAACGCCGATTGTTTTGGCAAGGCCAACCCAGTCGCGCACCTGACCGGCTCGGCCTTTGTGCTCGCGCCCGATGGCCGGCTGCTCTTGCACCATCACCGCAAGCTCGACCGCTGGTTGCAGTTGGGCGGCCATACCGACCCCGGCGAGGTCGACGTGGCCGACACGGCGTTTCGCGAAGCGGCCGAAGAGAGCGGGCTGACCGACCTGCGCTTTCACCCGGCGCTGGGGCGACGCCCGATCGACGTCGACGCCCACCGCATCCCCGCGCGGCCCGGCGAAGCGGCCCACGACCACCTCGATCTGCGATATGTGCTGGTCACCGACACCCCCGAAGCCATCGAATGCTCAGCCGAGAGCCGCGCGTTGGCCTGGTTTCACGGCGCCGCGCTGGCCGCGCTGGGCTTCGATCCGGCCTTGCGCCGCGCGGTCGACAAGCTGCGCACGCTCAGCGAGGCGCCACGCCTCGCGTGAGATCGAAGGGGTCGGTGCGTCGGGTGGTGGGTAGACGCTCGCGACGCGCTTGCGCCATCATGAGCGCGCGAATCGCCCGAGGTGACCCATGACCGACCGCTCGGCCACGTCCATCACGCTGCTGCTCGCGGCGCTTGTCGTGTACGCCTGCACGTTCACCGAGGAGCCGGACCCGGGGCATGGCGAGCCCTTTGACGCCGGCGCCGCGAGCGACGCCCGCGCCGCCGACGTCGCCGGCGGCGAGGGCGAAGGTGAGGGTGAGGGCGAAGGCGAAGGTGAGGGCGAAGGCGAAGGTGAGGGCGAATACGACGCGGCGCCGCCGCCGGGCGATATGGCGGTCGATGCCGAGGTCGTCGACGGCGGCCTCTTCGACGGCGATGTGCCCGACGGTGAAGTGCCCGACGGTGAAGTGCCCGACGGCGAGGTCGACGGCGGGGTCGACGGCGCGCCCGTCGACCCGTGCGACCTGGCCTGCGACCTCTTGATCGCCTGTCAGCCGGGCGCGCCGCGCGACGAATGCCTGCGCGAATGCGCCGCCGAGACTGTCGACGATGCGGGCTATGCCGCGCGGCTCGCCGCCTGCGCCGACACCCACCTCGCCGGCGACCGCTGCGATTTCGAGGCGCTCAACGCCTGCATGGACGACAACCCGCCGCCCGCCGGACCCTGCGGCGAGACCTGCGCCCGCATCGACTTCTGCGGCCTGCCCGCCCAGCCCGACTGCTTCGAGCGCTGCGCCGAGACCACGCCCGCCGAGCGCGAGCGCACGGGGCGATGCAGCGAGGCTCACCTGACGGGGCAATGCGATCTGGTCGCCTTCCTCGAATGCGGTCAGAGCTCGCCCTCGGTCGAAGACATTTGCATCGCCACTTGCGCCCTCTTTCGCGAGTGCGCCGTGCCGGCCGACGACCTCGAAGTCTGCGAGGTCGACTGCCTCGCCACCGCCGTCGAGGATCCGGCGACCACCGAGCGCGTCGCGCGCTGCGCCGCCGAACACCTCGACGGCGCGCAATGCGACGTCGAAAGCTATGGCACCTGTTTTGCGACCCCTGAGCCCTGACAAACATCCCTTCCGCAAACTGCCGGCCCAAGGCCTGTCTGGAGCGCAAAAGTGAGTTGGAACAGCCCGATCGCCCTCTGGATCGTGCGCGTGCTCGTCGCGATCGCTGTCCTGGTTGTCGGCTTCTGGCTGGCGCGCCGCGTCGAAAACGGCGTGAAGCGCTTCTTCGAGAAGACGAAGGTCGACCCCACCCTGATTCGCTTCAGCGCCAGCGCGGCGCGATGGGCCTTCCTGGTCCTGATCGTCATCTCGTGCCTGGGCGCGCTCGGCCTGCGCACCACCAGCTTCGCCGCCGTGCTTGGCGCCAGCGCCCTGGCCATCGGCCTCGCGTTGCAGGGCACGCTGGCCAACCTCGCGTGCGGGGTGCTGCTGCTCGTCTTGCGCCCGTTCAAGGTCGGCGACACCGTGCGGGCCGGCGGCGAGATGGGCTCGGTGGTCGAGATCGGCCTGTTCACGACCCTGCTCGACACGCCCGACAACCGGCGGCTGGTGGTCCCCAACCGCTCGGTCTTCAACGGCAATATCGAGAATGTCAGCTTCCACGCGCGTCGGCGCATCGACCTCGACATCGGCGTCGGCTACGAAGCCGACCTGGACGCCACGCGCGCCGCGCTCGAAGCCGCCGCCGCCGCCGTCGAAGGCCGCCTCGAAGACCCGGCGCCGGTCATCGTGCTCAACGGCCTGGGCGCCAGCGCCGTCAACTGGCAGGTGCGCGTCTGGGCCCCGACCCCGGCCTTCCTCGCCGTGCGTCAGGCCGCGCTGCGCCAGATCAAGCGCACGCTCGATGAGCAGGGCCTCTCGATCCCGTTCCCGCAGATGGATGTGCATTTGCGCCGCGAAGCCGCCAACGGTGGGTAACATGGCTCTCCTGGGTGCGTAGAACACGGCGAACCCAGAAACAGGAGCCGAACATGCGCCGCCTGCCCTTGCTGCTCATCTTTGCCCTCGCCGCCCCCCTCGTCGCCTGCCGCACCGCCAGCTCGCAACAGGCCGCCCCGGTCGGCCCGCCGGTGCAGGCCGACGTGCCCGCCGGCCTCGCCGCCGCCACCTTCGCCGGCGGCTGTTTCTGGTGCATGGAGGCCCCCTTCGACATCCTCGAAGGCGTCGTCTCCACCACCTCGGGCTACACCGACGGCCAGCTTGAGAACCCGACCTACAAGCAGGTTTCATCGGGTGACACCGGCCACGCCGAAGCCATCCAGGTGATCTTCGACCCCAAGAAGATCAGCTACGAGCGCCTGCTCGATATCTTCTGGCATAACATCGACCCCACCCAGGGCGACGGCCAGTTCTGCGACCATGGCAACCAGTATCGCACCGGCATCTTCTTCCACGACGACGCCCAGAAGCAGGCCGCCGAAGCCAGCAAGACGAAGCTCGCCGCCGAAGGCAAGTTGCCGGGTGCCATCGTGACCCAGATTCGTCCGGCCACGAAGTTCTACCCCGCCGAAGAATACCACCAGGACTTCTACAAGAAGAACCCGGCGCACTACTATCGCTACCGCGCCGGATGTGGCCGAGACGCAACGCTGGTGCGGCTTTGGGGCGAATCGGCCGGCGGCAAAAACGGCCACTGAAATCAATTTGTGCGGGTCAGTTGTGCGGGTTTCCGATTGTGCTGACCATTGGGACGGGCTACGGGATTACCAAGTCCGAGATCGGCTCGGTGGACACGCTGTCTCCAAATCCACCACCTGCACCAGACAACACCATCTCGCCTTCCATCCCCTCGACGTCCTCGCAGACGACGAACGACATCCAGATCCAACCGACGCACCCTCCGAGGCAGCTGAAGCCTGAGTAATGATGCGCAAATGAATGTTCTCCGGCAGTCAGGAGCCCCGTAACTTCCACATACTCGTTGCGAAAACTACCATCGTTATCTTCTATGAATTGATGGCGGTCGATGACAGTCTCACCGTCTATCACAAGCGTTGAGGA
>JAGQJJ010000404.1 GCA_020430675.1 Myxococcales bacterium | reverse complement strand
CGCCGGTCGCGGAGGCGCCCGCTGCCCCCGAAGCGCCGGCCGGCCCGCCCCCGGGCATGGTCGAGGTGCCGGCGGGCATGGTGCACCCCGGGCTCTCGGCCGCGGCGCGCGAGAAGGCGCTGGCGCAATGCAAGGTCGACCTTGAGGGCTACCCGATCTCGTTCTGCACCGAGCGGCTCGACCAGGACGCCGAGGCCCCGCCCCGTCCGGTCGCGGCGTTTTTCATCGACCGATACGAGGTGGCGCAAGAGGGCTACAGCCAGTGCCTGACCGCTGGCGTCTGCCTGCCGCTCCGCCTGACCTGGGAGCTGTCGACCCAGCCGGCGACCGGCGTGACCCGCGACATGGCCGCGGCGTATTGCGCGTGGCGCGGCGGCCGGCTGCCCACCGCCGACGAGTGGCTGCACGCCGCGCGCGGTGACGACGAACGGCTCTTTCCCTGGGGCGACGAAGCGCCCGGCGCCGGCGACAAAGCGCGGGCCAATTACGGGCGCTTCACGCATAAGGGCGGCCTGCCCGAGCGGATCGACCGGCAGAAATACGCTGCGCCGGTCGATACTTACGGCGATCGTGGCGCGAGCCCGCTCGGCGTGGCCAACCTGTCGGGCAACGTGCGCGAGTGGACGTCGACCGAGGCCGACGGCCAGGGCGTGGTGATGGGCGGCGGCTGGCGCGAAGCGCCGTTCGAGCTGCGGGTGACGCGGCGCGAGCGGATGCCGCTCGACGGCTTCAAGAACGACCTCGGCTTCCGCTGCGTGATGGACTTGCCAGGCGAACGGTAGACAAGATGGACCGCCTCAACGAGCAGCTCCGCGCCGCCTGGCAGGCCACCCGCGGGGGCCGGGGCTGCTTTCTGCACATCCTCGCGCCGGTGGGCGCGGGCAAGACCACTGCGCTCGGCCGCTTCCTCGAAGAGATCGGCGCGCCCAGCGAGCGGGTCGCCGTCGTCTCGGCGCGCTTCGGCGACGAACCGGGCGCGCCCGGCCGAGTGCGCGGCGTGGTCGAAGAGCTTGTGGTGCGCGTCGCCGAGGGCGTGCGCGCCATCGAGATCGCCGACGAGCCGGAAGACGCCGCGCCCGCCTCCGACGACGTGCCCTGGCTGCTGCCGGGCGGCGACTTCCTCGCCGCAGCCACCGAGATCGCCTCGCTGCCGCCGCCGGCCAGCGAAGAGCAGATCCCGCCGCCAACGCGGGCGCAGATTCACGCCGGCCTGCTGATGGACGTCGCCCGCGAGCACCCGGTGCTGGTGGTGCTCGACGACGCGCACCGCGCCGATGAGGGCTCGCGCCACATCATCGAAGCGCTGGCCAGGCGCCTCAACGAAGAGACCGACGTGCGCCTGATGGTCGTCCTGGCCAGCGCGCCGCCGCTGCGCGAGGGCGAAGAGGCGCCGGCGGCGGGCTTCGTGCCTGACAAAGCCGCCGTCGTGCCGCTCGACGCGCTCGATCGCGATGGGCTCGCCGTCGTATTGCGCGGCCGTCTGGCGCGCTTTGGCGAGGCCGACGAGACCTGGCTCGGCTTCGTGCTCGACACCGCGCGCGGCAACCCGCTCGTGGCCGACGCGCTGGTCCAGGTCGCCGAGCGGGCCGGCGCCCTGCGCCGCGAGGCCGACACGCCGCTCGGCGATCCGCAGCTCGCCGAGCGCCCCGAATTTGCCGGCCTCGCCCGGCTCGCCGAGGGTCGCCTGCCCGAGCTGCGGGCGCACGTGCGCTCCGACGTGCAGATGGCAGCCGTCGTCGGCCGTCGCTTTTCGGCCAGCCTGCTCGCGCTGCTCTGGTCGACGCCCGAAGAAGCCGCGCTCATCCGCATCGACGCCCTGCGCGCCACCGGGCTGGTCGTGCCCGAAGGCGACCGCTTCAGCTTCCTGTCGGGCGATATCGCCGCGCATTACGCCGGCACCCTGCCCGACAAGGAGCGCGAGGCCCTGCACGCGCGCATCGCCACGCTGCTGCGGGCGAGCGCGCGCGCCGAAGCGGCCGAAGAGCCAACGCAGCCCTACCTCGACGTGACCGAGACGTGGAGCGAGTCGCGCCGCCGCGACCGGCGCATTCACGACGAGCTCGACATGCTCTGGGCGGCCAGCCGGCACTTCGCCGAGGCGGGGCGCCACGCGGCGGCGGCCGAAGCCGCGGTGACGGTCGTCGAACGCCTCTTCGCCACCAGCGGCGGCCACCCGTACCTCGCCGGGCGCTTCGGCCGCCGCGCCGATCGCGAGCGCCGCCACCGCATCTACGCCGCGCTGACCGAAGCCGCGGCCCATCTCGACCTGGCCCGCCAGCACCGCCCCCTCGGCGGCGCGGTCGACCCCGAGATGATGGCCATTCACGTCCGCCTGCTGACGGTGCGCGCGCGCTTCAAAGAGGTGATGGGCGACTTCACCGAAGCCCGCCGCCACGCCGACGCCGCGGTCGAGGTCGCCGGCCACCTGCCCGAACCCGGCGGCCGCCTCGAAGCGCTGCGCGTGCGGCTTGAGGTCTGCTACGCCGCCGGCGACGCCAACGCCGCCCGCGAAGCCCTGGTGCACCTCGTGCGCGCCTTCGACCGCGCCCCCCGCGCCGACACGGTGCGCGTGCTCGGCTGGCTCGCCGAGGCCCTCGGCCGCTGGGAGTGGCCCGGCCTGCTCAGCCGCCTTTTCCCTTTCATCATCGAGCGCTTGCAGACCCACGGCGCCCCCCGCGAGGCCGTGCGCGCCCGCATGGACTGGCTCGCGTCGGTCACCGAAGCCGACGAAAAGGGCCCCGAGCTTTTGGTGCACGAGGCCATCACCGACGCCAAGCGCTTCGGCGAGCTTTCCTATCTGGCCGAAGAGCTGGCCCGCTGCGCCGCCGAGCTGATCCAGAGCCAGGTCGACGGCCATGTCGACCTGCTCAGCGGCGAGTTCTACCCACCCGACCTGTACGGCGAAGGCATGGGCCCGACCAGCCCGCCGGTGAGCGAGCGCCTCGGCCGGCCGGTCGACTTCCTCAACTGGGCCGAGTCCCTGGCCGCCGAGTCGGGCCAGCGCCTCTCGCAGCTGCGCGTGCTGACCACCATGCTCGGCACGATCTACGAGACGCGCGAGCGCTTCGCCGACCTGCTCGAACAATGGATGCCGGTCACCGGCGACGAGCGCCCGATGCGCCTCGCCGAGCTGCTGCACGTGCTCGAACAGGGCTTCTTTGCCGTCGAGCACGTCGAGGCGGTCAGCGAGCGCGTGCTGGCGCTGGCCACCGAGCTGCAGCTCGACCAGGTCATCGCTGACACCATCTACGAAGCGCTCGACCGCGATCTGCCCCAGGTCGTGCGCCGCGCCGACTCGCTGTTCCCCGCCGCCCGCGCCGCCTACGAGCGGGTGGGCGACGTCTACGGCATGATCACGCTCTCGCTGGTGCAGGTCCGCCACCTCGAGCGCCGCGAGCTCGACCCCGAGCCGGCCTTCGCCGCCGGCCTCGAAGCCTTCCGCGAGGGCGCCGACCAGCTCAGCGCCGAGCAGCGCGCGTTTGTGAACCTGCGCTACGGCGAGCTCTTCCTCGAACGCCGCGACGGCCTCGACGAAGCCATCGACCATCTGGAGCAGGCCATCGAGCTGTACGACCAGATCGGCGACGTCGAGCACGTGCAGACCGTGGGCGAGATTCTGCGCGAGGTCTACCGCAAGCAGGGCGACCTGGGCCGCTACCGGGCGCTGCGCGAGCGCTTCCGGGCCCTCGAATTCCGCTCGCCCGGCGTCGACCCGCTCGGCCTTGAGCTGCGCATCGAGCACCTGCTCACGCTCGCCCGCCAGGAGGCCGACGACGAGCGCGCCATCGAGATGGTCGAGCATTGCGTGCAGCTCTTCGGCCGCATGCCCGACGGCACCACGCGCATCGACGAGTGCTTCGTCGAGATCAGCAAGATCTGCCGCCGCCGCGCCGACGAGGCCCAGACCGAGAGCGGCTTCCAGGACTGGTTGCGCCGCTCGCTCGACGCGGTGCGCATCGCCGCGTCGATCAACCGCAGCCTGGGCAATTTTCACCGTGTTTTCGAAGAGTTCCACGAACTCTTCGACGACCTGCTCGGCCTCGGCGCCTACGACGAATACGTGCGCGCAAGGGCCGAGAGCCGCGAGCTGGCCTTCAGCGTGGGCAACGTCGCCGAGCTGCTCTACCTGTTTGAAGAGCACCTGCAATACGACGCCGAGACCGGCACCAAGGTCATCCGGCTGCCCGAAGTGCGCGGCTTCTACGAGGCGCTGATCCGCTACCTGCTGGGCCTGGGCGCCATCGAGCAGGCGCTCAAGACGCAGGAAAGCTTTGTCGGCTTCCTCGCCGCGCTGGGCGAAGTCGAACTCGCCGAGCACTACCGAGCGCAGCGCATCGCCGACTGACCGGCTGGCGCGAATGGGGGATGTCATGAGCGACGTGCCCGCCGACGTCGCCGACGGCTTCGCCGCCGCGGGCTATCGCGCGCTTGGCGAGTTGGGTCGCGGCGCGTTTGGCGTGGTCTACGCCGCCGAGTCCGAAGCCGGCGCCCCGCTCGCGATCAAGGTGCTGGCCACCCGCGATCCCCAAGTGCTGCAACGCTTCCGCGCCGAAGCCCGCCTGCTCGGCCGCATCGAACACGACGGCGTCATCCGCGTGCTCGGCACCGGCGCCCTGCAGGACGGCCAGCCGTACATCGTCATGGAGCGCTTCGGCGACGCCTCGCTCGACCGCGAAGTGCCGCTCGGCTGCGCGGTGCCGATGGCGAAGGCCGTCGACCTCGCCCGCCAGTTGCTCGAGTCGCTCGCCGCCGCCCACGCGGTCGGGGTCGTGCACCGCGACGTCAAAGAGAGCAACGTGCTGATCGAGCGCGCCACCGGCC